>NZ_SZPP01000099.1:0-1547 GCF_030263775.1 Candidatus Jettenia sp. AMX1 | reverse complement strand
TCATGCATCCAATTGGTCACTAACTCTGCCTGCTTGTGTCCCATACCATCAAGGTCCCGTATCAGCACCTCCTGAAGATCTGCTTGTATTCGTGGGTAGGCAATAATTCTTAGCAAAACAAATGGGAGTAACGTAAACACAATGAGCAAAAGAATAAGCCGGGTTTTAATCGATATATACATAGTTTTCTCCGTAATTTAACGAATTTTGTACACACAGGTTCACGAACATCACATCCAATCGATGCCTCCTTTTAATACCAATGTGTCGGATAATCTCTCTTGCTCATCTTATTAAAGATCACTGCTACTGTCAGCATGATAAATATTCCCAACATAGTGGGGTTCAGGATAAACCAATATCCGACGCCCAATCCCCCCGTTTGAACAGCTACATATGCCGTTGCGCCTGCCGGGGGATGTATCGAATACGTCGTAAACATAAGAATAATAGCAAGGGCGACCGTAAGCGCAATTGACCACCATGTCACGCCAAAGAAGTCGTTGACAACCACACCGATACTTGCGCCAAGGAAATGCCCCAGCACGACATTCCTTGGTTGCGCCAGAGGCGACTTATACGCACAATAAATTAATGGCGCGGTAGATCCAAAAGATCCTAATAGCATCGGACACTTCCAGGTAAATGCCAGCAACGCCGTTATCCCTATCCCCAAAAGCGCCCCCCAGAGAGAAAGCAACACCTCCCTTGAAGTGAGATCAGGTTGTGGCGCCCTGGGTAATTTTTTTATATAGGCACTTATTCTATTTATTCCATCTAGCATCGGCATATTTTCTCTCTCCCTTTTTAAAGGTTCTTTTAAAAAGTCCATTATACGCACAAAATAATTTTTTTTATCTTCTTCAGAATGCTGTTTTACCTCGAATTTTACATCTATAACTTTTTTTACTTTGGTGGTTCTTTTCCTTTTGAACATCCGCCAATACCCTTTTGTTCCTCACTTTTCTGGTAATACACTCACAAGTTTATAGATACAACTCAGGAGAAATATTTGCCATAAAAGGTTAGCATTTTATTCTAAAGATACTTGCAAAGCAAATAGCCAGCTTACTCTGAAACATTGTATATTTTCTGCAATATTTATAGACTTAACGATACCTATACCATTTTTCACTAATTCCTCGTTTTCTTCCTAGTAACGAAAAATATACCAACTTCCCATAAGTAAAAAAAAATACCACGTATATTTTTATATAAGTGGTATTAAAACAATAGCTTATTAAATTGAGGTATTCATCGAGAGATTCTGCTATATTCTCTACACATTTATGGCAGGATAATTGTTTTAAACTAAGGATTTCACGGCAGGTGATTGCGCCAGCAGCTTTTGAAAAATGTTGTTCGACATGATTTGATATATCTTCATTATGAATCAGTTTTTTAGCGGCAAAAAGAGCCCCGCATACCCCTCCTTCAGCCTTTCCTCCACCGAACTTTTTATACTCAAGAATCTGCTGATCAGTGATGTTAAAGTCTTCCTGATAGGCCTTCAGGATTGCCTGGGCGCAATTGAAATTTTCTTTGCC
>NZ_SZPP01000018.1:0-62361 GCF_030263775.1 Candidatus Jettenia sp. AMX1 | reverse complement strand
TAGATGACATTTTCAGAATCCTCTGCATTTTATACACTTGCCTATTAGCCAAAGACTCAACTTTCTCCCTATTCTGTTCGGTTTCATCTATTGGATACTGTAAGGGGTGTTAACAGCATCATGAAAAAATTTGAAATTCCTATACATTAATTAAATATAAAGGAGGATAATTGTGTCTATTATTTCTTACTATAAAAAAGCTTCGGTAGTGCTGGTTTTATTTATCGTCATATTCTTACCCGGTACTTCTTATGCACGTAGTATTAAAGATATAACTTCTACAGAATTGAAAGAAATTGTCAGGAAAAAGGGTGATAAGATATTGGCAGTAACCTTCTGGGCGACATGGTGCAAGGTTTGTCAGGAGCACCTTCCTGAGCTGAGTACTATTTATGAAAAATATAGAAATAAGAACGTGGAAATAATAGGTGTTGCACTTGATGATAAGGCCAAGGAAGTAAAGAACTTTGTTGAAGAAAAAGGGATCGCCTTTCCCGTTTTCAGGGCAGAGGATAGAGAGGAGATGAGCTATATTTACAATATTAAAAAGATTCCCGTAGTGTATTATTATAAAAATGGAGAGCTTAAACATACAGAGGAGGGATATACTGAACCAAAGCATATAGAGGAAGATCTCAAGAGTTGTCTGGAAGGTTCCACGTCACCTTCAAAAGATGCTCATTCAATATCCAAATAGAATAATCTGCTCAAACAGGATGAGGAGCGGTAACTATGTGTACCGGCAAACATCTTGCAAATATTTGTATTGCAAAGTTACCTATGGTTTTTTAAGAAATTTGGTGTAAAATGCGGATACGTCTGTTATTGAAAGTCGCATTGGCGGTTTGCCAGTTACTCCCGTAATCCTTACCGTGAAAGGAGCATTACCATGCCGAGTATTTCCCGTCAAAAAAGAGCATCAGTACTTCTTATTTTATTTATGACCTTATTTTTCCCGACGGTTTCCTATGCACGTGATATCAAGGGTATAACCTCTACACAATTAAAAGAGATTATTAAATCAAAAAGCGATAAGGTCGTGGCGGTAATTTTCTGGGAAACACAGTGCAAGGTTTGTCAGGAGCACCTCTCTGTTTTGAATGATATTTATAAGGAACACAGAAAGGAGAATTTAGAAATACTGGGTGTTGTACTTGATGAGGCAGGAAAAGAAACAAAGGATCTTGTTGAGACAAAAGGAGTTGCTTTCCCCATCTTTAAAGCCGGAGATAGAGAAGAAATGAGCTATATTTATAAGATTAGCAAGGTTCCCACGATATATTACTATAAAAATGGCGAACTTGAATACCATAAAGAGGAAGGGTATGCCGAACCGGATCATATAGATAAAGATATACATAAATTACTGGGAAAGAGCTAAATTAACTTCAAAATGGAGTTTTTACTATGAAAGAAAAGGTAACTTAATAAGAAAAGGAGGAAGGGTTATGGGTATGCTAAATAAATATAAAACATTGCATGGTTTGGCAGGAGTTATTGCCTTGCTCGTAACGTTCTGTTTTTCACCATGGGGTTCATCTGTTTTTGCCGCGTGTACGAAAGAAAATGACTGCTTTTCCTGTCACACAGCACAGGAATTAAGAAAGGTCCATAAAAATTGTCAATACCTGGAGCAGGGCTGTCTTGCATGCCATAAAGCGCCAGGGGCTTCATCTGGTTTAGCAAAGGAAGCAGGAGCGCCTTATAGTTGTTCACAAGGGGAGACATCACCAGGGATGAAAGAGGCAAGGTTTGCAGAAATTACATCCGAAGTGCATCTTGAATCTGAAGATTGGGCAAAATTGCAACGTACAGTCCATGAGACGGTTGAGGGGTATCTTGTGGGAAGAAAGTTTATCGAGGTTTACGGCCCATTAGGAACAGGCGCTCAATGTGTACCCCTTGATACCTATGCAATACCCTCTTGGGCAAATGTTGATATGTTGGGCGAGGGAAACGAAGCCATACATTCCCTGAAAAGAGAAATTGCACACATACCCCTTATTTACAAAGATTTTTGGCTCTTCTGGAGGGATATAGAGGCAAGGAAAAAGTGTGAGACTCCATTGGATGTGAGCGCTGCGGTGGGCGCCGCAATAGCTGCTGCCGCCAGGGAAGACGATCTTATATTTCATGGCCTGCCGGAAATGGGCATGTCGGGACTTTTAAATGCTAACGGAAGGAATATCCTGAAGATTAGTGACTGGTCGGTAATAGGAAATGGTTTTCAGGATGTTGTATCGGCTGTGGAAAAACTAAGGAGTTCGGGTTTCTCTCCTCCTTATGCCCTCGTTGTAAGCCCAAAACTTTACGCCCTTCTCCATAAGGTTTATGAGCGTACAGGGAAATTAGAAATAGAAGGGGTAAAGGAGTTGGTAAAAGGGGGCGTATATCAAAGTCCGGTGTTCAAAAAGGATGTTGCCCTTGTTGTAGCGACTGGCAGACAAAACCTGGATTTGGCGGTAGGGACTAATTTTAAGGTAGAGTACTGGGGTCCTCAGGATTTAAATCACCGGTTCAGGGTTGTTGGGAGTTCAGTGCTGAGAATCAAATGCCCTCAAGCTATTTGCACACTGGAGTAAGGTATGTCTCGTAAATTATGGGCTTACCCGACAACAGTTCTTATATGTCTTCTTTTCTGGTTTCGGCATGGATACGCTGAAATTCCCTATCTTGTAGGGAAAGATGGAGTTCTTAATCTTGAGATGGAGGCGAGGCCTGTTGATCTGGAACTCAGGCCGGGGGTATTCTTTGATGCCTGGGGGTACTGTATAAAAGGAGAAAAACCGACCGTGCCTGGTCCCACTATCAAAGTGAAAGAAGGAACAAAGGTCAGAATCCACTTCACGAATAAACTTACCGTCCCTTCATCTATCCATCCTCATGGAGCAAAGTACACGGTTGCCAGTGATGGCGCTCATATAGCAGGAAACCCGGATAGTATCGCAGCTCCCGGATATTCAGGAACATTTGAGTGGGATACCTCTGGCACGCCGGGGACCTGGTTTTATCACCCTCATGTCTTTGAGATGGGGGGCGAAGAAGGGATATCCAGAGGATTATGGGGGGCTTTCATTGTGGAACCGGAGAATAGCGATCCAGACCCCCCTGATAAAGAGTTTGTAGTCTTCATGCATACGTTTCTTTTACAGGGAAAGAAATATGAGGCCTTTAACGGTAAGTCCGGAGATGTGGAATTTATGAACGGAGTCCGTTCTGCCTTTCCCGGATTGGTATGGCAGGCAAAGATGGGCGAAAAGGTAAGATTTCATCTCATAAATTCTTCCGGGGAGATGCACACCTTTCATACTCATGGTCATCGCTGGATGGACAAAGCGAGTGGACAGCTTATTGATAACATCTCATTAGCGCCTTTTACTTCGTATGTCCTGGATTTTGTTGCCGGAGAGGGAGTTGGACCCGGTAACTGGGCGTTCCACTGCCATGATAATGAGCATATGACGAATGGGATGTTTGGAATTTTTGTGGTAGAGGATGAAACAAAAAGACCGAAAGTGGAAATAGTTCCCCCTGTGCTTAAAGGCCCTCCAGGCTCTTTTACGTATCCTGATCCGGAACTTAAGAAGATGTTTGAGGATTTTGTAGGTTTGTCTCAGGGCGATGGTCCATGGGGAGAATTTTATAAACCGATTCCCTTTTATCTCTACTTTAATCCGGCAAGGCATTATTTCCCAACTGACAGTAATGATTATAAAAAGCTTTTAGAGAAATACCGGTACGATGAGTGCGTGGAATGTCATGAAGAAGCTACTCCCGGTATTGTAGCGCAATGGAAAATGTCCAATCATGCCAATCCTAAGAAGAATGCAGAGGTTGCTGCAGAAACACAGGAGATTGAGGAGCTTATTGGTAAGGAGTTAAACAACTGGAAACCAGGGACCAAAGACGGCGTTTATTGTTCCTACTGTCACGGCAAAGACCATGAGAGCCTGTTTATGCCTACCGTAGATAACTCATGCGGCACTTGTCATCCAAACCAGGCAAAGGAGTTTGCCAGAGGCAGAGATTACGGTAAGCCAAGTCATCCTCATAGTTGGGAAGGAGGTTTGTCCACGCCGTGGTATGTCGAGAATTACCGGCGCAATCAGGGCTTTTCTATGATCGGATGTGATCAGTGTCATCAGAATATGTCGTCATGTGATGACTGTCATGGTCGCCATCTCTTTTCGGCTGCCGAAGCGCGCCGTCCGGAGGTATGTTCAGGCTGTCATTTAGGACCTGATCATCCTGACTGGGAGAGTTATATACATTCCAGATGGGGAATTGCTTATGAGATTTCCGGAGAGAAGTGGAACTGGGAAAAGAAACTCTCTGAGGTGATTCCCGGCAAAGATTATCCTACCCCGACATGTCAATACTGTCATATGTATGTAGGTAATGGCCGATGGGAGATGAATGTGGAGACCAAAGGTATATGGCGTATGGGAGTCACTCCACCAAAAGAAGTGGAGTTTAAATCAAGTCTGAAGGATTTTCCCTATGGTGTAAAAATACCGCCGATGGATAAGAAGCTTGAAATTTATTCCCCGGAAAGCCTTGAGAAACGGCGCTATTGGATAGAACTCTGTGCAAAGTGTCACGGCAGCCGATTTTCAAGGATGTGGCTGGATTCCATAGATCAATATATGTTTGAATCATGGAAGCGGATAGATGAGGCACAGCTCATCGTAGAAGAGCTTTTTGCCGGGGATATGGTTAAGCCATCGCCGGAAGAAAGACCTCCTTTTCCCTTGAGTGATTTAATGGTCAAGATACTCGGCCCTGAAAAATTGGGCCCGGAAGTTTATAACCTCTTGAAAGAAACCAATGGCCACTTGCCAGTTGTAGGACCAATTCTTGGCGCCTATGCTATATTCACGGAAAAGGATGGAAATCCAAGCGGTGTGGAAAGAGAATATGTAGAAATGTGGTTCTGGAAACATTTGCAGGGGTACAAAGGAGTAGCCCATGCCCAGCAGGATATAAGCTGGTGGTTGGGCAGTTCACAAACTATGGGAAAACTCACGCATATTCAGGATGAGGCAACGAAGTTAAAGCGATTGAAGGCACTTGAGGATGCTATGAAAAACAAGTGATAGTATTTTGGTTGAAGATTGGCGAATAACACGTGCCGTTTTTCGGGATATCTATAGATAAATTCATCAGAATTATGGTATATCCTGACCGCATGTAATGTCCAGGAATTTCAATATTTTGTTGTAGGGGCAGGTTTAAAACCTGCCCCTACTTGTGTTCACTCTTGCCTTGTAGATTCAAAACGTTTGTATTTGTTTCTTGTGCAGGTTCAGGTTTATAAAAGGAGTATCCTGTCTTCTGGATTCTGTCTTCCGGATTCTATATTCTCTTGATAAAGAGAATGTACAAAAACTTGTGATCAGGTACTTACCTGCATAGTCCCTGTTCTTCCACCATTATGAATTGTTTAGAGTTTGCTAACTATACGAGACTTAAGATAAATTTTTTATTTTGTATTGACATCTAAAATTTTTTTTATATTATATTGAGACTGAGTCTCAATATATCTATTAATAACTTTTGAAGAGGAGGAGAGAAAAATGTCTGTACTTATTGTCGGTGGTGATCATTTAGGTAGTATTCCAAAAGAACTTGATAGAATGGGGGTAAATGATGTCCGGCATATAACCGGGAGGAGTGGACAAAAGGTACACGGAGGAATTCCGGAAACTATGGACTTTATCATAGTACTGTACGACTTTGTCAATCATAATCTGTCGCATAAGATAAAAAAGATCGCTGAAAGTAAAGGCATCCCCATTGTCTATGCAAAAAGATCATGGTCGTCTGTACATCAGAAAATGAAGGAAAACCAGAGACAATTAAAAAAGATAGGGTTACAGGCTCTGGTGTAACAGGTCAACCATCAAGCCGTGATTATAATTCAAACCTTTCGGTTTGAATTTTGAGCCAGGCGTAATCGGGGCTAAAGAGTCTGTGCAAAGAGTAAGATTATTTTTACTCATACTCTCTATACCATATTTTTCAATGAAAACCCTTATTCTCTATGGTTCCATTTAGGAATTTTTGCACAAACTCTAAAGCCTTGATCTATCTCTCGTAAAACGGATGATTTCGGCTATACTATACCTTAGGCTGTATAGGTAAAATGAAAATTTCTCTGTAACAGAGAACTAAAGCGGTAAAATATTCGATAAAGGTAAACCTCGAGTGATCGGGGGGCGCAAAGGAAAGGGTCTTGTAACAGTGGACAGTGCTGGTGGGCAGTGTCAGTTTAAATAACAGACACTTACACTCATAACCGACACGTTGAAATAAGATAGCCTTACTGCCGAAGATATTTTCCATGAGTATCTTTGCGGTAAGGCTTTTTTGTTTTTAGAAATATTGGTAAAGGAATTTTGCGGAGCTGCAATGTATGTTGACACTGTATCAGGCTTGCTTTTCGTAGAGTTTTGGTATGGTATTTCAAAAAAAGGGATTAATAACCGACCGGCTAAAGTACAATTATTAATCCCCGGGACCAGGACAAGGAGGTTTTTTTGCCTCTTTGCTAGGCCTTAGTAAAAATTATAAATACTTGAGAGGGTAATGTCAATAAAAACCGTAAACAAGCTTTTTGATAGCAGGCTGATGATACAGGGATTTTATTGAATGCTTATGAAAAGTTATTAATAACAAGGTATTATTTCTAATATTTTTATTGACAATGATTTTTATTCTGGTATAGTGTTTGTCGAAACTGAGACTCAGTTTCATTGTATTGTGATTAACGGCAGACCGGCTAATATGTACAACTGTTAATCAATGGGACAATGATAAGGAAAGAAGGTACCTCTCTTGTTGGGCTTTTTTTGTTGAGATTTTTTTGCAGGGGGTAGACAGGATGAACAGGATACAGAAAATTCATATCCTGTTTTATACATAGCGTCATTTATCAGAGACGTAAATGTCATTCCCGTGAAAACGGGAATCCGGAAAAACAATGGATTCCAGGTTAGGCCAGGAATGATAGAGTGCTGAGAATTTATGTCGTTATGTATAGTTCAATAATTTAATGCTTAGGAAATTCAAACAAAGAGTTCCTCCCCCATGATGGGGGAGACTAGGTGAGGGTGAAAGAAAAGGACAACCACCCTCCCCTAACCCCTCCCATCAAGGGAGGGGAAAAAGTCGCCGAAGGTCTAATTTAACGTATAGGAAATTCAATATGTATTGTAGGGGCGAAGCATTTGCCGTTATTGGCCTAAAATACTATGTATACGCTGAACGGCAAATGCTTCGTCCCTACGCCTGGCCGCAAAACAAAAGTCGCCGAAGGTCTAATTTAATGTATAGGAATTTCAAAGTTTTTCATGATGCTGTTAACCCACCCCTCAATCCCCTCCCGAGAGGGGACTTTTATACTCCCCACTTGAGAGGGGTTAGGGGTGTATTTATTCCCCTCTTGGGAGGGGTTAGGGGTGGGTAAAGGTCGTTGGGTTTTGCCTTTTAAAACCCAACCTAATGTAATGTATAGGAATTTCAGTTCCGTAGGGCAACCCTTTAGGGTTGCTCTCTTCCGTGCACATTCCGGCGGGGAAGCAAGGCTAAAGCCTTGCCCTACGTGTGGTGACAAATAAAGTCGCCGAAGGCTTATTTTAATAGTGAAATTTTGAGATAGCTGATAGCTACAAAGTGCATAGAGATAAAGGAGATTTTTTCTCTGTATTCTTTGTGTCCTCTGTGGTTAGGCAGTAAGGGGTGAGGTTGCCAGCAGACCGGCAAATAAGTATAGCTGACAATCTCCGGGACGAGGTAAGGAGGGTATATCATCAGCCCTCCTTGCCAGGCCTTTTTTGTTGTATCGGGCTTACTGACGAAGTATGCCTGGTATGTTGAGAGAAGGATGTGATCCACAAAAGTGCAGAAAAGAAAACAGAATATACTATTTTCAAGAACACAGGGTGGTTTTGCCGGTTCCGCCAGCATGAAAAAAGGAGGTGGTAACGGCAGGAAGGAAACGTGATGGGCCTCTGGCTCAAAAAGGTGGAAGATCGTGCAGGTCTGTATGGTCAATTTTAGCGGGTAATGCTTGTAGTGTAAACAGGTGGAAAAATATTTCAATAATCTTAAGAGAAAGAAAAGGAGTAAATAAAACACAATGAAAAAGATATTAAAGAAGGGGCGTAAATCCGTCTCCGGTTTTACGCTGATCGAGATGTTGGCTGCCATCGGCGTGGCCGGCATTCTCGGAGGTATCATAACCCCGGCAGCAATTAATTCTCTGGCAAAATCAAGGCAGGCCAAGTGCGCCGAAAATCTCAGACAGTGGGGGAATGCCCTGGTTCAGTATGTAACCGATACCGGGATGTATCCAGCATCTGCAATAGACGTAGGGAGCGGCGCCACACAGGTACGCCAGAGATGGTTCAATACCCTTTCACCTTACATGGGCGCTGATGAACGAGCTCGTACCAATGCCCAGGGTAATACTGGTACAACGAATGAAATGGGTGACTTGGATCAATCAGTCTTTACGCGTGCCTTCATATGCCCGGAGGTTGATGGTGAGTGGAAGATCGGAAGGAATAACTCCTACGGATACAACCACAATTATCTCGGCAATGCAAGGGCAACATATGAAACTGTGACGCCTCCGGCTATGAGAACCTCAGGGAGAAAGAAGAACGGTTACGTCAATTACCCCGTAACACTTGCTGAAATAAAAGACCCTACAAGGACTATCGCTATAGCGGATACGGATGGTACAGGACACCTTGATTCATACCGGCCGCCAACAGAGATGATTACCGCAGAAACAGCAGAAGGTAATATATCATTCGCTCCAGGTGGTGCTGCGGCGGCAACTGGCTGGGGAACCGGTGGCTCTCTTACGTTTTGCAGGACTACAACACTTGGAAACGAAGGTTACCAAATTGATGGGACATTCCTCCCATGCCGGAATCTTGATACTGCTACAAATATTGCAAACTCAAATATCTCGTTGAATGATATTTGTGGAGCAGCAGGTGGCAGCAATCGTCAGAGCATTGCAGCCAGAGGTATTGTAAGTAACCGTCATGATGGTGGTGCTAATGTATGTTTTGCTGACGGCCATGTGGAGTTCTTCATCCGTGAGGCTGTGTATGTACATCCAACCACGGGAAGGCCTTCAAATAGACTGTGGAATGGATTTGGAAGGGATAACGATGAAGATGGCAATGGAATCGTAAGCGTTGGTAATCCAATCTATGATAGCAATGAGTGGATTTGCGATGTAAATGGAAATGGTGTCGTGGATAGTGGTGAAGAGAACACCGTTATCTTGGGATATTGTGGAGAGAACAATTCTGGCTTCCTGATGGGCAGCAATAAACTTGATTCAACTACCGATATTATAAACGCCCGCGGAAATCTGACAGAGGAAGCTTTGTTGCTGAGTAGAAATGGTCCAACAATTCCTAAACGGGCCCCATTCCCGCTTATCGCTACAATATTGGAGCAGAGCAGTTAAACATCTCAATGGTATATCCGCCTGCGCCCGCAACGGGCGCGGGCAGTATACCGCATCAAAGGCTTTTTTTCTGATTTTCCTGCCTTCCTTAGATGAAAACGATCACTGAGTAAGACAGGAAGGACAGGGAGTTGAAATGAAATAATGAACCGCAATGGAGAAAGCTGAATCTTTGGCTAATAGGTAAGTGTATGAAATGGAGAGGATTCTGAAAATGTCATTGCGAGGGTAGTGTCCGAAGCAATCCCTTGAATATTTCAGAAAAGATTGCTTCGAAAAAGACCCTCTCAATGACAGACAGGGGAATTTTTCTGCAGTTGATGATATATCCGGTTTCATCATTTGGATACTATATGTGCCTATGTTCCTCTAATCCCCCCTAACCCCCCTTTAAAAAAGAGGAGAAAAGAAGGAGGTTTCCCTTTAGAAAGGGGGGAACAAGGGATTTCCCTCTTTTTTAAGGGGGATCAAGGGGGATTAACAACTTCCCGGTGCCTCCTTTGTTAAAGGGGATTCTAAAGATTATTTTACTTTGTTCACCATGATAATTTTCTGCAATGTATTCATTAGTACCTTTTATATCTAATAATTAGACTATTCATAAGAGAGAAATACTTAACAGATGAGGGGCTGTTTACATTTCTTATTTTCATCCAACAGGATGGGGTTAAAGCTTGGGATCGTTTTATCCCTTGCGGCCATATTTTATTCCGTAGCGCTTTTTCCAGATATTCTGGGCCTTTACCATGACGATGCAATATATGCCGTAACGGCAAAGGCATTGGCTGAGGGGAAGGGTTACCGGATTATCAGCCTGCCGGAATCCCCTGTTCAAATATCCTATCCTATCTTCTATCCGGCTGTACTTTCCTTAGTTTGGCGCGTCTTTCCCGGGTTTCCTGAAAATATCATTGTCTTAAAGGCGCCTTCAACAATCTTTACATTACTCTTCCTCTTTCTCGTGTATTTCTATCTGGTTCGAAAGAGCTATGCATCGCCAAGTATGGCATTATTAATAGTTATAATGACCGCTTTTAATCCATGGATGGTCTGGGCTGCAACTATGGTAATGTCTGAGGCTTTGTATTGTCTGGTCTCTCTCCTTTCTTTATGGGCAATTGAATTATTTGTGTCAAATACCCGGGGTTATAAACATCTTCTTTATCTTACCCTTGCTGGAGTATCCATAGCTATTTCCATCATGACCCGTTCCATTGGTATTAGCATCCTGGGTGCTGCATTTCTTTATCTCTTTTTTAATAGAAAAAGATCCATAAAAGAGATATTGTTGCCTGCGCTACAGTTGCTACTTGTCGTTCTCTTATTTCTCTCACCGTGGATAATCTGGACAGTATTACAATATGTACATCATTCCCACCGTGAGGTGCTTCCCTACAGTATTGCTTTCCGCAGCTATGGCAGTGCAGTTAATTCGTTATCGCAGGAGTTCGGAATTATATTCTTCTTTAAAATATTTTTCATAAATATCTATCGATGCTTTTTAGGAGCTGTACCAAACCTGCTATTACCAGGAATAGATATTGGCAAGATCGAACATCTTAATTTTCTTACAGATTATATCCATCTTTTTTGCATAGTCATCCTTTGTGCTGCTTTATCTCTTTCATTTATGATTCCACTAGCCAGAGATTTTATACTGAGGAAATATTCTCTTGTTACTATGCATATTCTTTTTCTTATGATGATCATTCTCTTCTGGCCTTTTGAACCTGACCGTTTTTTGATACCTGTACTACCATTTATTCTTTTATATTTTATCAATGGATTTTCTTATCTTATGGAAAAGTTTAAATATTTTTATCGGGATAAGGTTCCCTTAGTAATTTCAAAATTGCCGTGGCTTATACCCCTATCTTTTTTTACGCTAAATTGCGGCCTTGCTTTAGCACAGGAATGTACTTATATCGTGCGCTCCAGAAAATCTTCAGAATGGGCTGAAAAGAAGAAGATCTTCCAGTGGATAAAAGAAAATACGGGTAGTGATGACATAGTAGCTACCTCTGTAAGTCCTACTGTGTATCTCTATACTGGTCGGAAATCGATCCCCTCTATCGTAGGTATGGATTTGAATGATTTATCAAAATTTTCTTCTGACATAGTCACAAGAAATTTCAAAAATTTGCTTGAGTATGCAAATAATAAAAATGTGTATCTGGTCAAGATAGCATATTTCTCTCCTGCATTTGAGCATATGATTGACCGGCTGGCAATAAAATATCCCGATCATGTGCTGCTTATGTATGCAGGTAAAAGTATGAAATATGCAATTTATAAAATAATAAAGTAAATTTTCGATTTGATGAACGATTTTTATCACGATACGTTTTTAACAAAGTAATGAGATGTCTATAGTATGATCCGAAATTTTAAGATGTATATGAGAAGGAGCATGATCAATTTAAGGTATGCCGTTAACCCAAGGAAGCATATCCTGATTTTAAGATTAATAACTACTTTTTTAGGGATTATGCTTCTTAAACGGAGACCTCTGAGATATGTCGATTTTGCAATTGATTACCATTGTAACCTTAAGTGTGATCATTGTTTCAAGACAAGTCTTGAAAAAGATGAAGCAAGACGGGGAACGAAGAGACTTGCAATAGAAGATTATAAGAGAATAGCAAACGATTGTATGGCACTTGGCGTGGTAAATTTCTCTTTCCAGGGAGGAGAGCTTTTTTTATGTAAGGACTGGGAAAAAATTATAGAAGCATGTAAGCCATGGAAAAATGTCATATCGGTTACCACAAACGGAACTATGCTTACAGAAGAGAATTTAGATCGTCTAAAGAAGGTTGGGGTAGATATTTTGACGGTAAGCCTCGACAGTGGAATACCTGAAGAACATGACCGCTTTAGAGGTGTAAAGGGGACTTATGGAAAGGTGATACAGGGAATAGAATCTGCATTGAAAAGGGGGTTCAATATCACTATAGGGACTACGGTGTACCATGAGAATCTGAAAACTGAAGGGATTCAAAAGATCATAGAGATGGCAGTGGAGAAAAAGTTTATTCTCAATTTGATACTTGCTGTTCCAGCAGGTAAATGGCAGGAAAATTACGATGTCCTTATTACTGATGAAGATGTGAATTATATAAGGGAACTAACAGCCGGATCCCCTTATATAAGGACAGATTTTGAGGCAAATTTTGTCCGTTGGGGTTGCGGGGCAATGAAAGAAATAATCTATTTGACGCCGTATGGCGATGTGTTGCCATGTCCGTTTATGCATATAAGTTTTGGGAATGCATTAGATGAATCTATAGCGGTAATACGATCCAGGGCATTAAAAAATAGGTATTTGAAAGATTATCATAGCAAATGCCTGGTCGCAGAAGATAGAGAATTTATAGACAGATATTTGTCTAAGACTTTTGCACACGAAGATCTCCCGATACACAGCGAACTGGTATTTAATAAAGTTGCTTCACAAAGCGACGTGGTTGTAGGGCAATCCTAGGGTTGCAGGACACGGCTGAAACCCTTATCTTATATAGTATTTTCTGTGCTTCAGAAAAAATTGTTGAAGGTCTAATTAATTAAATTGTATAGGAATTTTTATTTTATTTAAGCAGATTGTGGTAGGGTGGATTAAGCGGTAGCGAATCCACCTTTTCTGGAAATAGTATTGGTGGATTCGGCGTAAAAACCAACGCCGTAATCCACCCTACTCGTAACTTGAAAAATTAATCTTATATTATGATATGAAACGCATTCTAATTACCGGAGCTTCGGGTTTTGTTGGTTCAAATCTTGTTTATGCATTAGTAAGGGAAAAGTATCAGGTTATTCTCTTGCTGAGGGACTCATCCATGAATTCTTTTCCAGACGAGATACCGTGCTTAAAAGCATATGGTTCTATAGAGAATATATCACTGTTAAAAGAGTTAGTTAAAGGAACGGATACGGTTTTTCATGCCGCTGCTTATATTTCTTTCAAAAAATCCGATTTTGAAAAGGCATACCAGATTAATGTTATCGGGACTCGAAATATATTAGAGGCATGTTTCAAAGCAGGAGTAAACAAGGTAGTGCATTTAAGCGCTTGTGCTGTTCTGGGGTATTCTCTGGATAAGGATGCAGTCCTCGATGAAACCTCCAGTCATGAAATTGGAAAAGATAATGTATATGCTTACACAAAGAAATTAGCAGAAGAAGAGGTTCAACGATATATACAAAAGGGATTAAATGCATCAATTGCTAATATAGCTACTATCTATGGTCAGGGAGATAGGAAGTTAAATTCCGGATCGATTATCGCATCTATTTATAAAGGAAAAATGAGGTTTGTTCCACCGGGAGGTACAAGTTACGTTTCAATAGATGATTTAATAGAAGGATTGTTACTATTAGCCCGAAAGGGCAAATCCGGGGAAAGATACATATTTTGTACAGAAAACATGAACTATAGCATGTTAGCTCAAAGAATTGCAAAGACCCTGAAATTAAAAGAACCAAAATTGATATTACCATGCTTCTCCTATTATCCTGCATTATTAGCGATGAAGGGGATTGAATCGTTTTCATCTTTCGCAAGAAAAAGAATTGATTTGATGACAACACAGCTCTTAAAAGAATCGTACCGGTACAAATACTTTAGTTCTAAAAAGGCAAAAGAGGAACTAGGATGGAAACCATTGCAAAGTCTTGAAGAAGCAGTGGAGAAGGCGCTTATCTATTACAAGGAAAATGCTCTTATATAAAGATTATGGATGACTTAGCGCGTAAGGTAAAGAAAGCAAATAGGGATTTTTACGATATTGTTGGATCTTCTTACGAGAGTATTGATGGGAGAAGATCAGAGGAATTGATTTGTTATGTTGACGATCAAGTTCGGATGATCTCCAGAAATATAAAGGCTGATTCTATTTTGGATTTAGGATGTGGAAATGGATTTATTTCAAGGGTTTCTAATAGTTATTTTAAGCGAAGATATGCTTTAGATATATCGTATGGGGTCATGAAAGATATTGATGATAAAAATCTCTGTAGAATAGCTGCCGATAGTGATTTAATTCCTATCAAGGATGCTCAAATAAATTGTGTTGTCACTTTTGCTGTTCTTCATCACTGTTATTCTTATGAAAAAATTTTATCTGAGATCTACCGGGTTTTAACTGCCGGAGGTATCTATTATTCCGATCACGATATGGATTCCCATTTTTTCAAGCGCTTTGGGCTATTACTAAAAATGTATCGTAAGATCAATACTATAAGTAATCACCATGTATTGGGATTTGATCAGGCATTAAAAAGGATACACCATTGTTCTGAGTTCCACAGTGATGGAATTCCATCTCAAACAATTAAAGCAAAACTCAAAAGCATTGGTTTTAAAGATATTAAGTTCGATTATCACTGGTTTGGATTATCTCCGCTGACAAATAAAATGTTTGGCAAAAGGTCTTACAACAAGGGATATGCCCCGCTTGTCAGGATTATTGCGGTAAAATAAAGGAGTTTATTATGAAGGTTTTGTTGCTGTCTTCTCCCTATATTTCCGGATACATGCGTAACGCTCGCTGCGATTTTGTATCATTATCCGGTACACAGTGGTATCCAATTTTGCTGGGTTATTGCGGTGCATGGCTTGAGAAATGTGGGTATCAGGTTAAACTTGTCGATGCCCCTGCATACAACCTGGATCATAAAACAACTGAAAAAATGGTTACGGATTATAAACCAGATTGGCTTATTGTCTATACGGGAAGAATAAGTGAGGACAATGATATAGCGCTAGCAGATAGACTAACAGAAAAGATTGGTTGTGAGCCTATTCTTGTAGGCCCTTATGCCTCTATCTTCCCAAAAGAAACATTGAGAAAGACACGTAGTATACGGCGTTTGATTACTGGTGAATTTGAGTTGCCTGTACAGGATGTCATCGAAGGGAAAGCCGACAAGGATATTCCTAATCTGGTATATAAAGAGGGGGATGATGTTATTCAGAATCCTGAGAGGCCTTACCTCAATACAGAACAGTTGAATCAAATACCTTTTTTATCGCGATTCTTTAAAAGGCATTTACATATCTATCGATATAAAACTATTTCTGAACCTTATCCTTTTATGGATATTATGACTGGAAGAGGTTGTAAATGGGGGTATTGTACCTATTGCTTATGGGTAAATTCTTACATCAAGGGATCTACGTACAACTGTAGAAGTATTGATAATGTTATTGAAGAGCTGTGGTTTATATCTAAAGAGATGCCAGAGATCAGGTCTCTGATGTTGCAGGATGACACTTTTACCGAAGAAAGGATTATAGAATTTTGTGAAGCAAAGCTTAAGACTGGTATAAAACTTTCCTGGTCGTGTTATGCCCGGGGTAATATATCTTATGATGTACTAAAGTTAATGAAAAAGGCAAACTGCCTTAATTTGCATGTTGGATTTGAATCAGCCGATAAAAGTATTTTAAGCAAAATTAAGAAAGGTGTTACAAAAGACGGAATGACGAGGTTTGCCTTGGATGCAAAAAGGGTTGGGTTAAGGATTCACGGTGATTTTGGTATTGGGTTTCCTGATGAAACAAGGGAATCAATACATGAAACTGTAGATTGGGCATGCGAGATAAGACCTCATACCGTCCAGTTTCAATTAATGATTCCTTTCCCGGGCACACCTTTTTATGCTGAGCTGAAGGAAAAAGGATGGATTAAAAATGGTGCTCCGAATTATCCGGAATTATCTATGAAAGAATTGGAAAGCTTGGCAAAGAGGGCTTATAGAAGGTTCTATATAAGTCTTCCTTTTGCTAAGCAGGTTCTCAGGAATCCATACGAGATGCTCTTTTCCCGGATTGAAACTTATTGTAGGGCAATACCTGCTGTTTTCTGGAAGAGATATATCCGATAATAAAAGCTTTTTCTCGTTTCCATGCCCTATGCAGCTATGAAAAAAGTTGGGCGTTTTACGCTAAAGTTTGTAGCGATTCGATGATAACAATTTCTACGCATATTACGTTGGATTATAGTCAGAAATAAGAAATTCTAATAATGATTATCTTTATTGCCATCTATTTTATTTGCTTTCTCTTTATCTGGTGGGGTTACTGTGGATCGATCATGGTATATTTTTTAACGGCAAGACTGAAAAAACAGAAAACCGTTACCGTAAACGATGATTTTCCAATCGTTACCCTTGTGATACCCTGTTTTAATGAGGCATCGTGGATACAGGCAAAGATAGAAAATACAAGATTACTTAACTATCCGCACGACCGTCTCCTGGTGATCTTTGCCGATGGGGGATCTACTGATGCAACCGTTCAATTGATAACGGACGGGATAAAGGAATTGCCATGGATGCGATTACTCATATCACCACGGAAAGGAAAAATACAACAATTGAACCATGCCCTTTTATGTAGTAAGGGAGAAATTATAATGAATAGCGATGTAGATGGAATTCTGGAAAAAGACGCCATAATGAATATTGCACAAGAATTCATGTACGATAAAGAAGTTGGCGTGGTGGGCGCATTTGTTTTTCCTGAAAATACCATTCCCATCGAACGTCAGTTCTGGATGATGCAGAACAAAAGCCGGCTCCTCGAAACGGAGGTGTTCTCTTCATCCATCGTGATCGCTGTTTGTTATGCCTTCAGACGATCTATTATCAGGGAGTTCCCTGATGATGTAATTGCTGATGACATCTTTCTCCCCTTCTTTGCAAATATGAACGGATACAAAACCATTTATAGTCAAAAGGCCGTGGCTTATGAGGCCCGTTGTCCTGAGAATATTTGGGAATTATTACAGCATAAATTCAGAAAATGTAATGCCTATATCATTGAGCTTCTGCGGTTTTTACATAAGTCCGCCTATATGCCTCTGCGCTGGAAGATGATCTATTACACAAAGCTCTTACAACTCCTCTTTTTGCCATGGTTTCTCGTACTCTTTTTCCTGATGACGACCTCATTTATTATTCTCAAAAATTACGAGCCTCTCTACTACTTGTATGGAATAGGCGGTATCTCGCTTATCATTGCGAGTTTTATGATGCGGTCCGTCCGTGTTCCTCATGGTATTCCAAAACCCGGTGGTTTCATAGTTGCCGGTGTTACCTTTTTCATTTCAAATGCAATACAAATTGCAGGCGCAGTTACCTTCCCGTTTTATCGGCAGTCTAGTAGTTATGAAAAGCTGAAGGGGAAGGAGGGGAAAATGGATAGTTTAGAAAACAGTACGGAGGATAAGGGGGTACAAGCAGCGATACATAGCCCCAACGGGGTGACATGTTTGTAGAAATGAAATTTAAACTCAGGGGAGTTATAAAATGACTCAGGAAAAACACACCCGTCTAAATCATCTGTACTAAGGAAGATTAACTTAAATGTATAGGAATTTCAATTATGTAGGGCAACCCTTTAGGGTTGCTCTTACCCAGGTACATTCCAGCGGGGAAGCAAGGCTAAAGCCTTGCCCTACGTCTTATAAGTAAATATATAGATCGAAATTTATAGAAAGGAAATGCAGTGGTACAGAACTATTTTTATCAATTGAGGCAGCTCCGGGTAGGAATGATATTGGCGCTTTTGACACTCCTTTACGGATTTGGCCTGGGGGCGGCATTTGGGACAGCAGAAGATGGGATGAAGGGATCCCTTAAGACATCAGCCCAGGAGGTATATGAGACCGTGTATAAAGGTGATAAGGCGGAGATGTCAAAGGTGACGGATAAGTCATGGACATATTTCAAACGGGCCCATCTTCATGCCAATGGAATGGGCGCTGCATCCCTTGGAATGATCATCCTGCTCTCCTTGCTGAAAGGACAAAGTGTCATGAGGATGATAACTGCTATAGGGCTGGGCGCCGGTGCATTAGGATATTCACTATTCTGGCTGTTTGCAGGGATGATGGCCCCAGGGCTTGGAAGTACAGGTCTTGCGAAAGAAACATTAGCATGGCTGGCCATTCCTTCCGGCGTGATGTTTCTTTCAGGGACGATTGCAGTACTTGTGGTGTTCGTGTGGTGTGTTCTGAAACCAACTGTTCAAGAGTTGGGGTGAGCCAGGTTTTAGAATGCCTGAAACCATAGATTTCGCAGATTACACTGATAGAAAAAAGGCCACCGCAAAGGGCGCAGAGGAGGGCTTTTGGTTCAAACCGTTTTACCTCTGCAATCTCAGCGTTATCGGCGGTGAACAGGTTTTTCTCTTATCTGTGAAATCTGGGTAATCTGTGGTCTCAATCTCTTTTATTAATGTATAAGGATTATAGAATCATGATTATGACTCAAAAAGGCTCAGCTAATGTGCAATCACAATTTCCTGAGTTACTACAGAATAGCAGGATGAGTGACGCACGGCAGGAATATCAAATGATGGATCTGATGCAGGTGAAAGTGTCTATCGTTATCCCTGTCTACAATGAGGTTCATACAATAGCTGAAGTAGTAAGCAATGTATTAGACACCCCATTCAACAAGGAGATTATTATCGTTGATGATGGTTCGACAGATGGAACTGTCGATGTCCTGAAGCAGATAGCACGGGTCAGACAAGAGGTAATAGTGATTTATGGTGAACGCAATTGCGGCAAGGGGGCAGCGATCAGGAAAGGATTTAAATTCTCGACAGGCGATATTGTGATTATTCAGGATGCCGACCTGGAATATGATCCAAGAGAATATCCCCTATTAGTGAAACCAATACTGGAATCCAAAGCCGATGTCGTTTACGGCTCAAGATTCCGCGGGGAAACACAGCGGGTGCTCTTTTTCTGGCATTACGTTGGAAACAAATTTCTTACCACACTGTCAAACATGTTTACCAATTTAAATCTCTCTGATATGGAGACAGGGTACAAGGTTTTCAGACGCGAGGTCGTGAAATGTCTTGATCTTAAATCAAACCGTTTCGGTATAGAGCCAGAACTAACGGCAAAGGTGGCACGGAAAGGGTTCAGGATATACGAGGTACCCATCTCGTATTACGGACGAACGTATGCAGAGGGAAAAAAAATCGGGTGGAAGGATGGGGCGCTGGCTATTTATACGATTCTGCGGTATGGGTTTTGGGATTAGGAGAAGCTACAGAGAGCGGAGAGAAAAGGAGATTTCAACCACGAAGAACACGAAGGAAAAGATAGTAATTACATAAAAGGACGTAGATTTCTGCAGATAAGCGCAGGTAATTATTTTCTAAGTTAACGATCACCTGCTTAGTGTCAGTGGCAGTGGTAGTGTCAGCAAAGCGCTCAAGTGATCACTACTTTGCCACTATCACTGATACTGACACTTAAAATAAACCAAGTTCATAGCTTTCTAGAAAAAAATAGATATTTTTAGCCATATTCGGGATTTAGTGTTTGTTGTTGAGAGAGGAATACACATGATAGCAAATAATTACGTTGTTGAGATCAATAACCTGACAAAGGTTTACCGGAAAATGTTTTCCACGCAGGAGATTAAGGCAGTAGATAATCTGAGTTTTTATATACGGCGAGGTGAGGTGTGTGGATTTCTCGGTCCTAACGGTGCGGGAAAGACAACCACGATTATGCTCCTTATGGGATTCCTGAAACCCACGTCAGGAACCATCTCCTTGTTAGGTCAAAAATCAACCCACGTCGGGGTAAAGGAACGGATCGGTTTCCTGCCGGAAGAGTCTTATTTTTACAAGTTTTTTAACGCTGATGAGATCTTAGATTATTATGGCAGCCTTTTTAGAATGGATGCGAAGGTAAAGAGGCGGCGTATTGATGAGCTGATAGAGATTGTTGGCCTGAAAGAGGCGAGAAAGAGGCGTATCAGGGAATATTCGAAAGGGATGCAGCGCCGGATCGGTATTGCGCAGGCGCTTATTAACGACCCTGAATTCATTATCCTTGATGAACCTACCAGTGGATTGGATCCCATAGGAACGCGGCAGGTTAAGGACCTTATTAAAAACCTTAAACAGGCAGGAAAGACGATCCTTATGTCTTCCCATCTGCTTGCGGATGTGCAGGGCGTCTGCGACCGGATTATATTGCTCCATCAGGGAAAGCTGATCGTTGAAGGCCCGACGCAGGAGATATTATCGAAAAAAGGCTGTATAAGGATTGAGGTACAGGATACCAATGGAAGGGTCCGGGAACAAATTAGCGAATTTGCAGAACGGAATGGTTTAAAGATAACGTCCGTAGGGACATCGAATATTACCCTTGAAGAATTCTTTGTGAAGAGCATCAAGACGGCGGGAGATGGTTATGGTGAGCATCGTGAGTAATAGAATTACCTGTATTGGAATTTCAAACTAACTATGCAGTGGCAAGGTACGCTTTGCCCACTACACGTCGCTAAAGTCGCCGAAGACCTGATTTCATGGAGAGAGAATTCAAAGTTTTCCATGATGCCGTTATAGTATCTAACAGATGGAACCGAACAGAATAGGGAGAAAGTTAAGTCTTTGTCTAATGGGTAAGTGTATGAAATGCAGAGGATTCTGAAAATGTCATTGCGAGGGTAGTGTCCGAAACAATCCCTTGAATATTTCAGAAGAGATTGCTTCGGAAAAGACCCTCGCAATGACAGACTGGGGAATCTTTCTTCAGTTGATGATATGTTCGGTTTCATCATTCGGATACTATAACACACCCATAATCCAATTGGAGAGACGCAAGATTTTGCGTCTCTCCAGGGGGAATGAACCCACCCCTAACCCCTCTCAGGAGGGGAATAAAAGCTAGTCCTCGACCCGATCGGGGAAAGTCCCCTCTCGGGAGGGGTTAGGGGTGGGTAAAAAAGAAAAGTCGTTGGGTTTTGTCTTTTAAAACCCAACCTGATTTGATCGTAGAGGATTTATATTTTTCATAGGGATAGAGAGAACAAACAAATAGATATTACATCCCGTTTATCCTGTCTCTCTATTATTTAAAAAAGGTTGACCGCATGATAAAAAAGATAGTGACAATCGCTCACGGAACACTGACGGAGTTTATCAGGAACAGGATTTTTTTCTTCCTGGTCATTTTTGGACTTATTATTGGAGGGATATCTTCAGCATTACCTGCAATGACGTCCGAGGATAAGATAAAGCTTATCCTCAGGGCAACAATTACCATGGTAGGGTTATTCAGTACCCTGCTGATTATTTACTTTATCGCCACATCCATTTACAAGGATATTGAGGAAAAGACCATCTATACAGTATTTTCCCGGCCTACCAGCCGTTTTGTTTATCTATCGGGAAAGGCTGCCGGGTTCTTTGCGATAGGATTTATTATCGTGTTTATGCTTTCCGGTATCACGCTGGCCTATCTGATGACGATTCATGGGAAGAGTCTTGCGGGAACGAATATCTTCAGGCCGGTAAAATACCTGAAAGGTAAAGGACCTGTTATTGTGGGCGAGGCGGCTAATCTTGAATTAATCTCAACCGGTGGCAGACTCATTGGGGATGGAAGCTATGCCGTCTGGGCATTCCATGACCTTGACCGGGTTCCCTTTCAAGGGGAAAAAGCAGACATTAGTTTAAAAATCGGGGGGGTAAATGCAGGCACCAATGCAGGGTCGGCTTTTGTCGGTGTGGATGTCCTGGATGCTGAAGACAAGTCCCTTCAAGCGACACACTATGCATATGTAGGGAATATGAACCCGGATACGCGGATCTCGATAGACAGGACTATTATCGAACAGAACAAGAGGATAAAGGTGAAGGTATTTCCCTCAGGGAAGGGTTATTATATTGCGCCACAAAAGGGTGATGTTGCATTTCTCCTGCGGAATCAATGCAGCTTCTACAGCAACTACTTCCGTTCCTTTGGATTTGTATTCTTTCTCGTCTCATTGCTTTCCGTAATCACGTTATCGGCTGCATCCTATTTTGGACAAAAGATGGCGCTTGTGATTTCATTCTTTGCATATATAACAGGAAATACCCTGCCATATTTAAAGAGCTTCGGCAACCTGATCGGCATGAAGAGCATTGAGGAGATGCAGGCATTTATTCCCGGGCATGGACATCTCCATCAGGCCGAGACCTATTCAAAATTGCCGAAATATCTTACCGATGGAGCACATATTATTACCTTGAAGAAAATTATTTTTTATTTCAGCAGTGCATTTCCGGATTTCAAGAGGTTTGATCCTACAGGATATTTCCTTCAGGGTACCTATATAGATAACATAATATTTTTGAAAATTATTGCTTATACGGCATTCTACGGCATACCATTCATGTTACTTGCGTGGTTGTGTTTCTGGAAAAGAGAATTGATAAGCAGGTAAGAGAAATCGTAAAGGTTTGTATTTTCGTTCTGACTGTCTCATGCCCTGAAGGGCAGGGATATAGCCCGTATGCATCAAGCTAAAATATGGAAACGGTGGAGAATAATAAACCACCCGTAATCCCTCTTGATCCCCCTTTAAAAAAGGGGAAATATATGGGTGTTTTAGAAAAGGGGGGAAATCCCTCGTTCCCCTTTTCTAACCTTATCCTTCTTTCCCCCCTTTTCTAAAGAGGGGTAGGGGGATTAGAGGGGAGCATGGACACACATTGCTCTTTTTCCAGGGAGATACCTCCTTTTTTATGGAACACTATTCTTATCGTATCAAACAGATGAAACCGGACGGAATATAATGAAACCAAATACAATGAGTCATGATTTGATTGCGCCATCACGGACAAACGAGTTTGTCCGTGCCACCCTATCAAAAATACGTTCGGTTTCATATCTTGAGTACTATAGCTTGATGCATATGGGAGTATAGCCAGGTATGAAGTCTCTGGATACAAAAATACATTGGTTATAAGAATATGGAAGGGGAATCTATGAAGATGAGAGGGCACGGAATGTATTTGTGTTACGCATTATTTGCAGGAGCGGCGCTGGCCGGAGATATTTACATAGGAAGTAGAGCATGTTCAGAAACGGTGCAACAGACAGAAAGAACTAATACCAACACTGCCAGGGCGGTGCAGCCCGGAAAGAGTTCCGAGACCCTGAAAGCTATTGAGCAATACACAGCCGTAGTAAAGAATACCGGGAAACATGATCGCAAGCGGTTATATGGCATATTAAGTCATGCACTCAGGGATGATGATATGGAAATACGAGCCGCTGTTGTATCTTCGCTTGGCTCTCTCGGAGATAAAGAAGTTGTCCCTGACCTGTTGTCCTCTCTTCAGGATGAAGAGTTGTGGGTAAGGCTTGCTGCTGCTACTGCACTTGGTGACATCGGTGATAAGGACGTTATCCCTGAACTCATTCAATTACTCGACCACCGGGATGCGCGTTTCCGGGAGTCTGCGTCTCTTGCCCTCGGCGCTTTAGATTACCAGGGAGAAATACCGGGTCTCAAAGAGGCCATAGAAAGAAAAGAGGTAAATCCCCGCATCGCTGCCTATCTGCTTGGCGATATGAGTAATCTGAGCGAAAGGGATATCGATGATTATGAGCGGAAGCTGAAAGACAGATCGGATATCTCTGCCCGTGTTGTTGCAGTCCTTGCCTTCGGGAAGATTGGAAAGATAAATAAGCAGGCTGTAGTAAAGCTTCGGAAAAGCCTTGAGGATGAGGAACCGATGGTGCGGGCGCTTGCAGTGATTGTTCTGGGAAGATTAGGGGATAAGGATAGTCTTGAGGTAATAGAGGTATTAAGAGACGATGATGATCCCATTGTTCGCGGTGTTGTAGCGCTATTCCTGGGTAAACTGGGAGGCAAGAAAACGTTACCGGCGTTAGAAAAACTGACCGTGGATGAAGAGATTTCGGTCAGGGCATCTGCTGCGTTAGCGATAGGGAAACTTGGTGATGCGAGAGGGATGCAATCTCTTGAGGAATTATTGCTGAAGAGTGGGGAAGATGATCTTGCAGTCAAGTTGATGAGTGTTGCAGCACTCTGGAAATTAACAAAGTATCGGTAAGGACTTTTACTTATGAAAAAAATAACCATAATAATTGGAGTTCTCATACTAACGTTTACCAGTTTTCATTTCCTTCTCAGGGAGATTGATACCTGCCGGGTGTCAAGCGGCCTTTCTGAAGGATCTGCATATGATGCTCTTTTGCCCAGTGAGTTTGTTGGAACGGTTGCACTCGGAGGGTTCCGGGCTGCTGCTGTCAATTTTTTCTGGGTAAGGGCTATGGATGCATGGGAGAAAAAGATATGGTATGAAGCGCTGACATTGTACCGGCTCATTTCGAAGCTGCAGCCAAGGCTCGCAAATATCTGGATTATCAATGCCTGGAATATGATCTACAACATATCAGTAGACTTTAACCATAAAGAGCAACAAGAATTGTCGTGGGAATGGATAAAGGAAGGGGTAGATTTTTTGAAAGAAGGGATAAACCGAAATCCGAAGAGTCCGGAACTGTACTTTTATCTGGGTTGGGTTTATTATGACAAAGGGAAAAATAGTATCTATCGTGAATATTTCCTCAAGCGTGGAGAGCATCCGGTAAAAGAAGCCTGCTATTATATCGGAAAGGCTGCTGAGTTTGCTCCCTCTGCTTATTATTTCTATAACTATTGGTATTCTTTTATGTTGAAGGAAAGGGCGCTCATTGAAGAATCGGAAGGGAACATATCTGAGGCGTTTACCTCGATAAACGATTCTATTACCGCACTGCGGCTTGCTGAGAAAAGTGTTCCGAAACACCCCGACTTTCAACAGTTTGAAGATGGAATAAAGATGAGGTTAAAGGAGCTGGACGAGCGGAAGGCGCTGCTGGAAAAGATGTGTGAATCGTCTATACAGGCTGATAAGAGAGGTTAAATTGAGAGAACGTGATAAAAGGGCAAATATCAGTGGCAGTGCTATGAATTTCTATTACCGATTCGAAAAATGAGTATTTCATTGTGGTGAGATATGGGTATCTTTTCAAGACTATCCCGATTAAAAAAAGCAGACAAACATTCGCCTCATATACAGGGGAACACGATCACCCGTAACCAGGATACAAAGGCAGTTCCTGATGTACAGGGGTATCCAGGTATTGAACTTGAGGACTATTATCTCTACTACCTCCAGGATTCTCTGAAGGATACTGTGGCATTAAGGGCCCGGGTTCTCTATATAAACAAGAGGGAACTTATGTTTGAGATAAGTAACGATAGCGCGGCTGCTGAGGCTCAAAAAGAGATTCAGAATAATTCAGAAACAGAATCATCATCGGTAGTGGACCCGGTTTTTGAGGAAGGCAAGAATATTACCCTGAAACTCCAGATCCCTTTCCGAAGTGAGTTTGTAAGGGCGACAGGCAGGATTACGGGTATTGAATATGATGTCGTCAACTATACGATCCGTGTTAAGGCCGCTTATACAAAGATTCTGGGGAGTGATAATGAAATATTGTTCGATACCATACTGGATATGTTGCTGTAAAAACCTGTTACTGAATAGGAATTTCAATTACGTAAAGCAAGGCTAAAGCCCATATGCATCAAGCTAAGAATAGTGTTCCATGAAAAAGGAGGTATCTCCCTGGAAAAAGAATAATGTGTGTCCATGCTCCCCTCGAATCCCCCCTACCCCCCTTTAGAAAAGGGGGGAAAGAAGGATAAGGTTAGAAAAGGGGAACGAGGGATTTCCCCCCTTTTCTAAAACACCCATATATTTCCCCCTTTTTTAAAGGGGGATCAAGGGGGATTACGGGTGGTTTATTATTCTCCACCGTTTACGCACGTTAGCTTGATGCATATGGGGCTAAAGCCTCGCCCTATATTGAAAAGTAGCAGCGTTACCAGGATAAACCATGAATCACGCGAAAGAATTATCTCATGGAATTTGACGAATATAAAGGGGAAATTTTACATGAAAGAGGTAAGTTCAATACTATGGTATTTGGATTTTTGAGAAAAGTTAAGATAACCATTATTTGTTTCAGCGCTCTCATTTTTTTCGCGAGTTGTACGCAACAGCCCAAGAGGGTTACTACGAATGATGAGGTTGATATCGTAGAAGAGAGCGATAAAAAAATACGTGAATTGAAGAACTTATATAAAAAAGGTCTCTACGATGAAGTGATAGCAATGGCCGAGAAACTCAACAAGAGCAAAGATCCGGAAACACGAAGGAAGGCAAATTTTTATCTTTACAATGCAAGACGCGCCCAGCTCCAGGAGAAAAAAGAACGTATGGAGAAGCAGAGCAGCCTTGACAAAGAAAAGATGCTGCTTGATGTTGAAAAAGAGGCGCATTTACCTGAAGAAAAGCCAAAGAAAGATCGTGAAGAGATCGAGGGAGCGCCTGGTTTAGGCGAATCGATATCACAGGTCAAAGAACTGTCACCGGAAATAAAAAAGAAGTTGATGCAAAAAGTAGGGATTATTGATCTTAATAACGTCGATCTGGACTTTCTGATCTCCGAGATATTCAGAAATACCGGCGTTAATATCCTGGCAGATGCCACAATCCTCAATGAGAGGAAAATAAATATCAGGGTTAGGGATGAGACCGTAGAGGACATTCTTAATTATCTCTCCGATCAGTATGACCTTGAGATGAAAACAAAAGGTAATACTGTCTACCTGACATCACGTGAGGCATCGAAAAAGAAGATTGCACGGGAGTTTGAAACACGGGTCTATCATCTCAATAAAGGACTGAACGAGTCGAAATTGGTCAAGGATTTTGTTGCCCTCTCAGATCTGAGTTTTGTTCAGAGTCTGAGTTCAATAAATGGCGGTATCGGAGGAGGTAGTATGGGTGGAGGCATGAGCGGGGGTATGGGCGGAGGTATGGGTATGGGCATGGGTATGAGTATGGACATGGGTATGGCGGGCGCCGGAATGGGTCCTGGCGGGGGAAAGGTAAGTGAAGTAAGTGGTAATCTGGGAAAGAAGTCATCCATTGAAGTTATCCTTGAGAATATTAAGGATTTGGTAGAGTGGCCTGAAGGGAGCAAGATACTTCTGGACAGGAAGAAGAATCTGGTCTTTCTACGAACGACCTCAAAGGTTCATAAAGAGATAGCGGCGCTTATAAAAGAATTAGATAAAGATCCAATTCAGGTTGTTATCGAATCACGGTTTCTTGAGGTGTCACATGTCGAGGATTTTGACTTCGGCATCAACTTTAAGGTAAAGGACAATTCAGGCACATTCTTTAACATCCCCTTTAGTGCGCCACCGGTAACTACGGGAGGTTCCACCGTAGTCTTGAGTGGTGTCATCGATCAGTTTGATTTTCAAGCAGTCTTATTTCTTTTAGACCGATCAGAGAATGTAACAACCATTTCTTCTCCAAAGGTTACAACTACCAATAATAGCCAGGCTACTATTGCCGTTGCCAGGAACGTTCCTTTTGTAGAAGATTACGAGGTTGTTACTTCAGGTGTAAGCGATGTCGAGCCTTCGGCTGGCGGAAATGTGATTGTTAGTGAGCCTGCCTTAAAGGCTAATATTAATGATCAGAATTTTGAGGGTATTGCCCTCAATGTGACTCCCAGTATCGGCGCTGATGCAAAGACTATCAGCCTGGTAATCCAGCCCGTTGTAAGAAGTGTTGTCGATGAGGAAGTGATTCAGAATGCTGCGATTATAAGAGATATTACCGTTCCGGATATTGTGCGGCCAATTATTGAGTCAAGGATAGTAAATACCCAATTAACAATTGAAGACGGAAATACGGTCGTACTTGGAGGTCAAATTACGGGAAGAAAAAACTTTACAAAACAGCAGACTCCATTTCTGGGTGATATTCCCATTCTCGGTAATTTATTTAAGAGAAAGACGACAAGGAATGAGAAGACACACTTGTTGATCTTTGTAACAGTCCGTATTTTAAGCCCCACCGGGCAAAGGTATTTGTAGATTCAAGTAAAGCAGGAACGAAGTATTTGTAAAAACAGATAACAAGGCAAGAAATATCATGGTATTTGTAATTGGTCAAAAAGGCATTTTTTTCTGCCGCGGGCAGAGGATCGTTATATGACACGGAAACGGAAGATTACTGCTACAGGGATAGATATCGGAATCGATGCGATAAAGGTTGTCCAGGTTGTAAAGCATGGTAAGTCCTTTCTGATATCAAACTGCGCCCTTATACCGATAAAGGAGTACCTGAAAGAAGGCAAGCTGATCCATCAGCCGCCGAAATTCCTTGCCCGTATGGTTAAGGCTGACCTTTCCAGGTCTAAACTCAGGATGCAGAATCCTGCAATAACCACATCGGCTGAAGATGTGCTCTATAAATATTTTTTTGTTCCGAAAAGCGTAAAAGAGAGGATGGTATCATTTCTTAATTTAATACTCTCTTCCCAGAATATCAACGATATTAATTTTGGGTTTTCAAGGATCGAGGGGGTTTCCCGCAGGGAAAAGAATGAATTAGTGATGGTTGCCCTGGTCAGGAATGATACCCTGGAGTTTATTCATAAGTTTCATGAGGGGCTGGTGCAGGGAATGAATCATTCGGTTCCGAGACCTCTTGCACTGTATAACCTTATTACTATTATGAAAGAAGGTACAGAAGGGGCGCTGCATTTCTGTGCTGATATCAGTAATGATGGTCTCGATATGGCAATTGTAGCGAAAGCCAATGCAGAGAAACCTGCAAGCAGGCTTGTTTTTTTCCGAAGCGTTCGACGGAAAATAACAGAAGAAAATACTACACAAGGTACATACCATGCAATTCATGACGAGATTCAGCAAACACTCATGGCCTGCCGGCGCGAACTGAAACTCTCGGTATTCGACATCTCTCATTTTTGGGTATCAGGTGAAAGATGCTCCGATAAAGGGTTAACAGGGTATCTGGGCGAGCGTCTGAATAAGGATGTCAGGGCCCTTGATACTATTGAAGCAGTTGGAATAAAAGTCTCTGATAAAAAGAGAGCTCGTGGTATGAACTATGACCCGCGCAGTATGGCGGTAGCCACGGGGTTAGCGCTTGGATCGCTGAACAGGATGCCTGTTTATATGAGATTAGTGTCCAGGCTCACTGAAATCAAAGACCGGGCTAAAAGGAACTTGAGATACCTCAAGATTGCCATGTTTTTTGTATTAGCCACGGCAGGTATGACCCTGTACTACAGCTATAGTGGTATGAAAGTGTACAAGGATAACGCAGCAAAGGCTGAAAATGCTTTGTCAGCCTATATAAATAATGAGGGCAGGCTCGTTGGTATTGCAGAAGGACAAAGGAAGCTCGGGGGACAGCTCAAAAAACTGAAGGATATTTGTGATAAGGATTTTTCTTATGCAGCACTGGTGAAACTTCTTGATGTAAAAATTCCCACAGATATTACGCTGAAGAATGTTGATATCATGACCGTGGGAGGATTCCAGTCCCTCGGTTCTTCCCGATGGCTCAGGCTGGAAGGGGAAGTTAAGGCAACGGAGGGCGGCGATAACCCGCTGGAAATACTCAAAAGTTATGTAACAAATCTGGAAGGGGTAAAGGGATTCAAAGGGGTCAGTTTTAGAGAAATTAAGGAACTTGGCAATCGAACGGTTACCTTTCACATAGAATGTGTAACAGATTGAGCATTTATTATAGCATTCAATCGATGAAACCGAACGGAACATGGCAGAAGTAGAGTCTTGGTTGTATGCAGGTGTATGGAACGTACGGAATTCTTAAAAAATCATTGCGAGGAGTGAAGCGGTTGCGAGGTGAGGGCTGAAGCAAACCCGGAGATTTCTTGCTGATACGCCCGGAACAGGCTCCACAATCCCTGCCTCTAAGATTGCTTCGGAAAAGACCCGCGCAATGACAGACTGAGGAATCTTTCCTCTGTTGAGGATATGTCCGGTTTCATCCTTTGGATATTATAGGTATCGGGTGGGTTAAGCGAATCCACCATATTAAGATAGGAATACTATGAAATCGATTTTTTACCGTGTCTCTAATACGTTGGGTATTAACAAGCGGGCTGTGTGTTTCCTTATTGCAGGGGTAATTATCACTCTTGTTGCAAGGGGGTACGCACATAAACATTTTATTGTCCCTGCAGAAAAACATCTGGCAAAATTCAAGGCATCCAGCCGGGAGCTGAAACGATATGATATCCGCGGCGTCCCTACCTATGATGAGCTTATTACGAGAGCTCAATATTTTGATGATTACTATAGAACCGAGGCTAAGAATATCAGGGATGTCATTTCGTTTCCAGAGGTGGAAAGCGAGTTCGTGATATCACCAGATGAGCGATTTGCTCATATTAAGGATAAACAATGTATCGACCGTTTCAGGGATATGCTTTCTGAGAAAATACCCGGTGTTAATGTATATGGAAAATTTTTTGAGGTAAAATCAATTCATACTGATATACATGAAATGAATAAACACCTCAGAAGGATGTGGCTACTGAAGATGTTTCTGGAACGAATGCTGGACGGCGGATTCGATAAGAACCATTTTGTAAGTATTACAGTAGGAGACCCCGGTGCGTCTAGCTCATTACAGGATCTTATGGTTTTCCAGAATATAGATCTGGTAATGATAGAAGCACACTGCAAACTCAGTTTAGACGAAGTATTGAAGGCCTTTCAGGTATTGAGAAAGTCGGAAGGATACTTTTTCGTCGAAGATATACAAATCCAGGTACCCGATGGGCATCAGGTTGTAGGTAAGGGTAAACTCAATGTCAGATTTAAACTCTTGTATCTTGAGCTTGTAATCAAAGATTCCATTACCTATGCCCCAATGACCCCGACATGGCGATTACATGCAAATGACTAAAGGGCAAACATATTTCGTGTCTATTCTTAAAAAATGGATAAAAGAACTGAACATAGAAAAGGTATTACTGATAATATCTGTGATGACGTTCTGTTCAATCTTCTTTTCCTTGCGGGGAAAACTGCTGCAGGATATCCCTGTATCGAAAAAAAATAAAGCAGCGGAAGGGATTCTGGAGAGAGTAAAGGGTTATATGGGATTACCCGATGAGATTCAGATACCAAAGCAAAAAATCAGCGATATTACCCTCACGGAACCGCAGGCAATTTTTATGAGAGACGCCATAGTACAGGAAAATGAACCGGTAACCTTAGACCGTAACCCGTTTTTTTCAGAAGCTGTGAATGCCATATTAGGAGAAAAGTCCACGGAAGCAGTAATTGAAAAAGAAGAATATCTGTTTATTGGAATTATGAATCTCAAGGAAAGGAGTAAAAGACTGAGCGTTGTATTGAAGGGTGCAAGATCAGGACGGTATAGAACTCTTTTAGAGGGTGATGAGTGGGATGGGATAAAGGTGATCTCTATCGATACAACCATTGCCCGGATCATGAACCGAAAAGGGATAATTCAGGATTACACTACGGCACCGAACAAATTTACCATTAGATGATAATTGAGATTGCAGAGACGTTTCGGTGGAACGCCTCTTTTATGAGATATGGTAGGATATATCTTGATGTATAGGAAATTCAAATTGCTGGTTCCTCCCCCTTGCCTGTCCTGAGAGGACTCGAAGGAATGAGGGAGGTCAGGTGGGGAGTGAAAGAAATAAGCAGATCACCCTCCCCTAACCCCTCCCATCGAGGGAGGGGAACCTCATTTATAGAGTTTGCCGAAGGCTTAATTTAATGTGATATTTCAAGGAGCATAACTATGAACAAGACGCTCATTATTACCATGGGTATTTTTAAGGATTCCATCCGCCAGCCTGTCTCGTATTTTCTCGTAATCTTTTTTTCGCTTTTACTATTGATCACAAGGATTATTACAACATTCGGGTTCGGTCTTGAGATTAATATGATCCGTGAAATGGGAATAAGTTCTATTGTTTTGTGCGGTCTCTTAATCTCCATCCTTGCCTCGCCTGGTATTATCTCCGAGGATATCAGGAACAGGGCGATTCTTGTAGTATTTGCAAAACCGATAAGTAAGCGGGAGTTTATCCTGGGGAAATATATTGGTATTATGCTCACGATATTATGTGCCTTTTTCTTTCTTACCCTGGTCTTTGGTCTTACCCTCTTGTGGAAGGGAGATATTCTTCACTACGGGAATATTACGAAATCTATTATTCTCTCTTACGAACTGGTGGCCATAATTACCGCTATTTCGCTTACACTCTCAATTTTCTTACCCATAGCATTGAATGCCGTTGTTTGTTTTTTTATTTATGCTGCAGGACACCTCTCGCCCTATATATGTGGCAGGTTAATTGAAAAAGGTGGTGTAAGTCAGTTTATAGGGAATGTCATATATTCTATTCTCCCGAACCTGGAGGATTTCAATGTGAGTTCTGCCCTTGCCGCCGGCATCCCTATTACAAGCGGATACATGGCCATTACCTCGTTTTACGGTTTGATGTATATAGGGGTGATCCTTTTCATTGCTACCATAATTCTCGAGAGGAAGGAGATATATTAGTAATTTGAAATTTCAGGATAGAGTTCAGACTCAGGCTAATCCCCCTTGATCCCCCTTTAGAAAAGTGGGAGATGGGTGAGTAGTTTAGAAATGAGGAAAATAGATGAGTGTTTTAGAAAGTGAGAAATACAATGGGTGCGTGTCTGAGAAGAGGGAAATACAAAAGAGAATTCATAATTCCTTTATCCCTTTTTTAAAGAGAATTTTCCCCCTTTTCTACAGGGGGATTACTTTCCCCTCACTTTGTTTTGGACTTCGGCTTGCTCGCTTTTTCTCCACGACCCGGGTTGAAGTAATAGCTAAATCAATGCTATAAATATGAGGTTCAGGTTGCAAACTTGAACCATCTCAGTCTTTTAAGTGCCTTTGTGGCTAAATTCTTAATTGAATAATTCCGGATATATGAATTTTAAGAAGGAAGAAGCTTTTGGATCAACGGTAGTAATTATTGCCATTGTGTTTATCCTTGCTTTAGCAGGATCAGGTCTGACCTTTTTAGATCATAAAATGTTGGATGGCAAGACGAGCGAATTATCGGGGTCTGCGGCCAGAATGGGTTTGTCAATGGCAATCGAAGGGGTGCAGAATAAGATCGGGAGCGAAACCTGCAGCGACCCGATGTGGGCGGCGTTTTTTCAGGATACCGATCTCAACGGCGATGGCATTATTGCAAGGGATGGAGAGGTGGATAATAATTGGGATGGAAAATTTGATATCAGTGCTGTAAGTAAGAATGTATCAATTATTGGCCGAAATGGGGTAGATGATGATGGGGATGGGATTATTGATGACCTCCCCGGTGTATCGGGAGACCCTGAGATTGTACCGACCTCGGAAGATACCAACGGCAACAGACAGCAGGATGCCCCTGACGGGATACTTGAAGATGCCTTTGGCATTATCCTTGTAGATAGTTACGGTCAAATTGTTAATGAAGATATTGGCATCGATCGCATTCCTGGTTATCCCTATAGTGTATCAATGGGCCATCCTCTCTATGGTCTTTATGAGGCCGGTTACGATCCTATAAACAATCCGGATCCCAAAGGGGATGACTATCACCCAATATTTAATCCAACAGGGACCGAGGGGAATGGGAAATACGATGCCGGTGAGCCTGACTTTAATAATAATGGAAGGCTTGATACGGTTGAAAACGGTTTGCAAAAATGGTTGCGGTATTCTAAACGTATCCCCATGGGTACTTCAACACCGGGATATGGAGAAAGATCAAGGGATTTTTTGGGGAATATACATATAAAGGTAATAGACGCAAATGGCAAAATAAACCTGAACGGTCCTGGCGTACTCACGGCACTGCTCCTGAACTACCTTTTAAAAGTCGTAGAACTTGTTCCCAGTGCTTTCAATACACCTCTGACCCCTGTAAATGAGAGCTTGCCTGAGGATGATGATCCGATGACCTCTTATATCGACGAACGGGGGGATGGCAGGGATCGTGATGATGATAGTATTACAGATGATGGTACCTATCTTGGATTTAACTCCCGCGGTATAGAATACGATTGCGAGCTCTACACCACGATTACCAGCGATCCTTCAATAAATCAAAAAAATAATGTTGGAACAACCACAGCGAGGGCTGATGATGCAGATGCCGTACTTATTATCAAATACAGGAATTCATTGCCTGGTAAACGCTTTCGGTCTATCGACCAGCTTTTGGAGGTAATTCGTCCCGGTACATCAATTCCCGCCGTTTGCGCGCCTCCGGAACAACGGCCGTTATTGGTACGGAAGGCAGGCCGCATATTCGACCGTGAGAACATTAACAGAGACTCTGCACAGGATCAGGCAATCTATTTTGATAATTTAGATGAATTTGAAAAGTTAAAGGATTTTGTTACGGTAGAGGGATGGGAGGATACAACCACGATAAAACCCGATCCATTCAATCCTACAAGTCTTATGGCAGAGCCCAGATACCCGGTTAATCTAAATACTGCACCGAAAGAGATATTACAGACCGTAATAGCTAACGGAATGAAGATTATGGATGCAGCAACTTTTGATGCAGCAAAAACACTTGCAAACACCATGCTCATTAATCGGCTGCAAAAGCCATTTACGAGTTGGAAAGATTTCGAGATATTTATGGACGAAACCATAGGTACAAACACAACAAAATCATCTCCTCCAACCGAAATCGATCGCCGCCTTTTTGAAAAGAAAAAGAGTTTGATTGCCCAGCTAGAGCCAAATACACGGTTGCAAAGGTTTAATCCAAACGGCATACTTGTCCGTTCACTTGATAAGGCACACTTTGGTACGCCTACAACTGAATTAAGCCTTAGTCATTCCGGATATTATGAGATAGATTCCCTGGGGATTATAACAAGTACGGTATTGAAAGGTATAGATGATGAACTACTCACTGTTTTGTACTCGGGCTCATCCGGAGATACTATAACTGGTGGAGAATTAGGAAGAAAAAGGATACGTGTTATTGCTAAAACAATGGATCTTCTCAGGCATACAACACAAAAGGATTTTGAAGACTATGGGACGAGTACCGTAGCGAAGCCGTTTTATACAAGATCCTTTTTTGAAGCAAACTCGTATCCCGAGAATATGAAGGCTGCAGATGATATCAAAATGGGCTCATCTACCAGTACCTCATTAGGTTTTCAACCAACGGCAATTGCGGTTGATGAGATTACCGGGAATGTATATGTGGGAGGAAATACGGATCTTGCAGGAGACAATCATATAGGAATATGGAAATATAATAAAACCGATGTACCTACACTCTCTCAGATAGGTACTGCAACAATAACAGGCTTAGCTTCGGGTACCTATATAACGTCTCTGTCAATAGACCCGCTCTTCACCGCAACGGACTTTGGGCGGATGTATGCAGGGATATCAAATAGTAATACGATCAGGGTATTTGATATTACCGGTACAACAACCCCTAACAGAGTAATTCCAAGACGAAGAAAAGACGTAGAAGGGGTTTCGGGTGTGATACCAAAAAAGATTACACTTGACGCAGGGCACAAGGTAATAGCTGCTATAACATCAAATTCGACAAATGTACTCGAATGGCGTTATCCACCGGCAGACGTAAGTGCAATTCCAGAAGTAGATGATTTATCTTCTTTGACAGATGAAAGTAACAATGGTATTGATGATGATAACGATGGTACTCCTGATGATATCGGGACATCTACAAGAGGAAGGCCAGAGACCTTGATTGATAATGATGATAGTGACGTCGATGGAGAGATCGATGATGCCGTGAGACCAAAACCGACGCAGCCAAAGCATCCATCCAGCCTTTCAAAAACACCATTGAGTATCAGTACAGGGTTCTCCAGCCCCCCTGTAGATATTGTCTTTGATAACAAACTGGAACAATTTTTCATCGCAGGTACAGATACGGTAGTCAATTATCAAGATGATGTTGATTCACATCTCCTTGAGGAAATAACACGGATACCGTTACCTTTTCCTTTTGAGGTGACTGCAATGACTGTTGATACCAACGACGGCCTTCTTTATATTCTCGGGGCAAGCACTAGCGATGAACTCCTTAAGCTCACTACTACAGGGACGCCTACCGCATTTTATGAATTAGATAGCTTACCGCTTGGCAGCGTTACCACAAATACAAAACAGATGGTTATGGATGAGGAGGATGACCTGATTTTTGTTCTAAGTGAAGGTACCGTTGGTACGGTTACTGCAGTACATGCAAGAAATGAAAGGTTACAGATTTTGCCAGCATCGGAAATAGGGATGGAGACCAATAATGCTGTGGCTATTGGGATTGATTCGAGAAGGAACAGGGTATATATTGCAGGTACCAGCACCCCTGAGTTAAGGATGTTTGAGTATCGTGTTGATACCCCAGCAACGACGAAACAAACATGGGCAGATGGATTGATACAGCTCAGTCACCATGCCGTTCCACTTGGTACTGTCACTCAAATGCTTTATTCCTCAAACTTTCAAGGCGATTATCACCTTATGGGCACCGATACTGCGAACCAGTTTGGAACCGGGACGCCGATGCTTGTTGGAACAGGTACGCCACTCCTCATTGTCAATGGAGTAACGCAAGCGGTTAATACGGGTGACAGCTTATTTGTACCGGATGCCGGGACAATAACAGTCAGGCTTGCGCCTGATGGTGTTATTACCCAGACATTGTCGGACTCAGGAAGTGTGAGCGGAGGTGTTGTTGCATATGACCTGAATACCTTATTGGGTAAAGGAACAATTACCGCTAACCTGGATGGACGGGGTATCAGGTGTGGAGCTATGGAGTTCTGGATAAAATTTCCTCAGATAACTAATCCATGGGCGATACCCGAAACTGTAATTGATAACAGAGACAATGACGGGGATGGTTTTATTGATGATACAGGTGCTAACCCTGCATCAAATCCTGAAACAAATGCAGAAGACGGTATCGATGATGACGGGGATGGATATGGAGATGACATCATTGGCATCGGTATAAATACCAATAATAAACCTGATGAGATAATCCTCTCAAGATTATTTTATGAAGTTTCCATGGAAAATGAAATTTTTGTCACAAAAAATAATGGTGTACCTACTCGTGAGGAACAGTTGAGCATGATTATGGGTACATCCACTGCGATAAAAGATAGCCCACCTTTTACTTTTGACAGCCTGGCAGGTACGTACACAGTTTTTTCCAAACTCTCTCTTAAGGATTTCGGGGATACTAATAATGACGGGCTCATAGATAATGCAAGGCTTGAACTGGAGAGATTTTCTTTTCCGGGTACCATAACCGTAACGGGGCTATTTGTGAATGATGTCCCGTTTACGAATGAGTCAATATATCCCGGTTCGGCTACCTATAATACCGCAGGAACTACTACATTTTCTTTAAAGCCAGGTGTGTGGAAAAATATTGCATACAGTTGGTGGATAGAGACGGATGGATCGGACAATAGGGAGGATGTAGAACAAAACCTATTTATCAATGGCAATCTTGTGGATCCGGGCAATCCTGTGGATCTGGGCACCGATACTTCCTTCATCCTGGGAACGGTATCTGCAAGACTGAGTGACCTGAATTCCGGTACTTCAACATCGATTTTTCATATTGGTACAAAGATATTTGAGTCAGTAACGGATAGGGCTTCCTTTATGGCAACCATTGATGACCTGGTTGTCTATAACGGAACATCGAGTGTTACCGGTAATCCAAAAAGATTTGCTTCTTCTTTTGGAACCTCAGTTTTTGAGAAAGGCGAGCCGTATCAGGACTATAACCTCAATTTTAGAAGAGATACTTCAGGCCGTAGGTTTGGCGATAAGAACGGCAATGGGGTATATGATATAGGAGAGGCGTTTGATATGGGGGGTTTAACGTTTTATGACAGCAGTGGAGAGTTTTATTCATTCTATGGCGAACGGTTTATCGATGCAGGGACAAGCGCCCTTGCAAATGCGTATGAAAATGGTGAACTGTACATCGATTATAACCGGAATAGGAGATGGGATTCAGGAGAGCTTTATCTTAATCTGGATATGGACCAAAACCATAATCAGGGAGTATCTCCTGGTATTAGAGACAGTAATAACGATGGCCGTCTCGATGATAGTGGTTATATCGTTCGTAATTTCACCAAAATAGTGCCTGTGGGAAGCCGGATTGGCACAATTGCATGGACAGAATATTTGCCGGAGAAAACCGATGTATCCCTTGAATTAACTTTAAAGGCCCTGGACGGGAAGGTCCTGTGGCGTTGGTTTGGAGGGGATGGGGCAAGTACAGGTATCAGGATAGACCTTCCCGTACCAGAAGATGCTGTTTTGGAATACCGGGCAAATCTCTTTGCCGTAGGGACACAGACGGAATCGCCGGTACTAGATGATATAACGGTAACGGTTATAAAAAAGATGCCGGAGATTCTTTCTGTAATTGAGTAGGGTGGATTAAGATATAACGAATCCACCGGATTATTTCCTTCGTGGTTTTTAAAAGGGAACCTCTTGTAGAGACGCAAGATTTTGCGTCTCTGCAGGGGAATCAAAAGTTCCCTCTTGGGAGGGAATTGAGGGGCATATGCATCAAGCTAAGGATTTTTGTATCCAGGATACATTATTGCTCATGATATCTTTCACCCCTTTGGGGCTGTTATGGTATTATTCCTTATCTCCATGGCCTTCAGCTCTGGCTAGAGACTTCCAGCCCTTCGGACCTATAATGGTTGTAGTAGCTTGTAGTAGCTTGTTCCCAAACTCTGTTTGGGAACACAATTGCCTGGAAACTCTGTTTCGAGAGTCCATAGTTCTGAGAGATCATATGATCAGTTACTTCTTGATCCGGGAAACAGAGTTTCTCGGATACGCATGTTCCCAAACAGAGTTTGGGAACAAGTCAGGTAGTGTTTAGCTTGATGCATATGGGATTTAGAGGTGGGTAAATCAGAAGAGCAGAGGGATGGGTAAAAAAGAAAAATCGTTGGGTTTTGTCTTCTAAAACCCAACCTAACTTAAAACCCTTATTAACTGATGAATATGAATAAATATGATATACATGGTTTTTCACTCCTCGAGGCTATTATCGGAATTGCCATTCTTGCTGTTATTGCCGGTAGCATAGCGACTTTATATCCATTGGATATTAAGGTTATGGAGAAGGAAACAGCAGGGATTGAAATCTCCCTGGTAGCCCAATCAATTAAAAGCACTGTCATCACAGGGGCAAGAGAGAACTTCTCTGTACAGGATAATTCCTTTTTTTTTATTCATGAGGGAGTCGCTGTATCGGCTAATCTTCCACCAATAGGTAAAGTGATAAACTTTCCCGGGGATAGGGATGATATATTGAGAAGTGAAGGGAAGCCCAATGGTATTGCCAGGGGTCTCTATCCCGCCGGACTTCTTTACAAGGGTGAAGTTATGCTTCTGTATCGGCTAAATACCGGATTACTTGAAATCAAATATGTAACCGATGAAAATAATAATCCGGTTTTTCATGATTTTATTGGTCCGCCTTTAGAGGAAGATTTTAACCTTAACGGGACAATGGATAGTGATGAGGATGTCAACAGAAATGGCCTCTTTGATACCTTTGAAGACGTGGGTATTGATGGTTTACGTGATGAACGGGAACCAGGTTATGTTCCTGTGCATAATCCTGACCCTTCAGGGGATAATTTCGATCCGGTGAGAAATCCAAACGGGACGGAGCGGAATGGACGATTCGATGTCAAAGAACCATTCTCAGATACGAACGGGAATGGTATAAGGGATTTTGGTGAGACATTTGTTGATGAGGATGGGGATGGAAGGTTTGATGGAGAGACGGATTTTAATAAAAATGGATATCTTAATGTTCCGGACAGGAAAGTAGGGCAAGATGGTTTACCCCTGGTAATAAAAACCTATCTTCAAAACCCCTCTTTACGTATTACAAACTATGGGTATACCATCCGGATATTTCATCAAAGGGTAATCAACCCGGACGATAATTCCGACAGTAACGTCTTTACCTTTGAAATTGCTATCTATAAGGATTTCTTTAAAGTCAGGCCAGCGCTCCAGTCTGCCCGCCAGGATCTCCTGGATGCGGCATCACTGCCTGAGGTAAATACCGGGAATACAGAGGATGATGATCGTGATGGCGTGACAAATGATAAAGTGATTACCGACATGAATAACAAGATTGACAGGGGCCTTACCAGTGGCGCTGCACTCCCTGAGATTGTTCTGAACGGCGCCGATGATGATAATGATGATGTTGTTGATGATGGCCTGGTTAAGCCGGATTTTGTAGAACGGTTTCAAATTCCATTTTGAATGAATACATGAAAAATGTATATGGTATTACCTTAATAGAAACAGTGATAACCATTGCCATAATGGCGATTATTACTATGGGATTGCTTCTCTTTCTCAGGATAGGAATGAGTCATACGATTCTCTTGCAGGAGCGGTCGTCTGTTTATAAAGAAGCCAGCCGCATTATGGATATGATACGTTCTGACCTTTCAACCATCAGGGCTGTAACAGATATGGAATATTTTAATGATCTGAATGATGACGATTATTTTAACAGCAGAGAAGGGAAAGAAGATGTAATACTACCGTCAGATGATCCGTGTACGTTTTCTCTCAGAGAAGATTTTTACCCACCGCAGGACGATAATTCTACCACTTTTCAGGAATCCCTCCTCAATTATGAAAATCTTCCCTATGGGATAACCTATGATTATGTCTTTGGCATAACGAATAGTGGGAATACGGATGTTATCTATTTCCGGGGGAGTGTTATGAAGGGTGATACGTGGGTGCCTGCAAATATATGTTACCGATTATTCAAAAAGAAGATATCTGGCACTGAAGAAGATATCGGTGTTGATGGAAAGGCTGATGAAGATGAGCCGGGATTCCATCCGGTTGCAAATCCTGATCCTGCATATGATAATTTTGATCCAATCTTTTCTGGTACGGGTACAGAAGGAAATGGTTTTTTTGACCGGGACCCCGATGGATCAGGTCCCCTGCTATCCGAAGTGGACCAGGGCGGGGACGGGTTTATCAATAAGGCTTATACCTTCGAACTGCAAAGGATCATAACGACCATGGAAGATGAAGATTTTGGTGTTGATCTTATTCCCAACAGCCAGGAGCCGGGATACGATCCCATAACGAATCCGGATCCGAATGGGGATGATGTGTTTACGAATCCTAATGGGACTGAGGGAGATGGGCAAATAGAGAAAACACCGGTAACAAGGGTAGAGATTTTATCTACTTCGATAACCGCATTTAATATTTTCTACTATGACAGGCACACAAAGCAGTATAGAGAACCAAAATCTACCATCAAAAGGTTTTCATACCCTCCCGATATTGGCCTGGTCGGAAGGTTTGGTACTGAAACACCAGCCTTATTCTCTTTTGGTGGTATGTCGACAGATCTCTTTGTCGATGAGGGCGCACAAACATCCAGTAGTATATCAATAGGGGATTCTATATTTCTCTGGGGAAAAGGGATTCTGTTTACTGTTTACCCTATTTTTGGTGTAGATACCGTGCAGAAAAAAGTGCTTTTTGGTGGAATCGCATCCCCACCTGTGCCAAGCGCTGCTATTCAATTTCTCCCTGCAGGAAGATTTGATGCGGACGGGTTACTCTCATGTTCCCAGGTAAAAGATGGTTTTATAAATCTCAAGACGGGAGACCAGGTTTTTCTGCAGCAATGGAATACGGGTGCAACCAATTTTGCGATACAACCCGGTTTCTATACTATCACAGACAAACGTGGAGGGAAGTTGCTTCTTGATTTAAAGGATCAGGAACCCGTATTCGGTACAAATACGGTATGTTTTCGGGCTGCTTATCTTCCTCCAGGAATTAAGATCGATCTGAGATGGCGGGCTGACCAGTTATCTAAGAATCGTGGTGAGCCGTCTTATATATCGCTGGGTAGTACGATTGAGTTGTATGAGTAGAGACAGGTCTCAAACCTGCCTCTCATGAAAAAAAGACGAATTATAGGAGATTAAAGGAGTATGCGGCAAGAAGAAGTTGATGATGCAGTGCAATTCATAAGGAGCAGCAAGACATTGGGTGGAGAAGATATCTTTATCAATCTTGGCTATACCGTTCAAGATGAAACAGCAAAGATACCCGATTCACCAACAGGGTTACCATCCATTGAATTAACCAATGTAGACTTAACCCCGGAAATACTTCGGTCTGTTCCGGAAGATATGGTAAGAAGGCATTTGCTTGTACCTGTTAATAACGAGGATGGGATGGTAACTATTGCTTTATCAAATCCGCCAAATTCGACCGTTCTTGATGACATACGATTCTTCATAGGTCAAAAAGTAAAATTCGTTATGGCAGAGAAGGATCATATAGAAGGATTGATTCAGAGATATTATTCAAACAGCATGGACCTTGTGTCTGCAGGGTTACAACAAACAGTGCGCCGTTCCGCGGAACCCGTTCTGTCCTATGATGACGATACCATTGTTGAATTGGTGAATACCATCATATCAGATGCCATTTCTATGAATGCCAGTGATATACATATTGAGCCACTGGAGACACGGCTCAGGGTTCGTTACCGGGTTGATGATTTTTGTTATGAGGTCAATTCCTTTGAGAAAAGATTACAGCCTACGATTATCTCTCGTATCAAGGTAATGGCAGGGCTCGACCTTGCGGAAAAGAGATTGCCACAAGACGGCAGGGCTAAAATACAGCAGTCCGGGATAGATGTCAGTATAAGGGTCTCAACCTTACCTGTTATTCATGGCGAGGGTATTGTATTACGGATACTGGATAAATCGAATGTGCGCAAGGGGCTGAGAACCTTGGGGCTGCTTGAAGAAGATTACAACCAGCTAAGCTCAATTGTTGCTATACCCGATGGGATGATGATTATTTCAGGGCCAACAGGGAGCGGGAAAACAACAACGCTGTATGCCATGCTGAATGAACTGATGAGCCCTGAGATAAAAATTATTACTATTGAAGATCCTGTGGAATATACCCTTGACGGAGTGAATCAAATCCAGGTAAGTGCTGAACATGGCCGTGGGTTCAGCAGAATCCTGAAACATATTTTACGGCACGATCCGAACGTTATTATGGTAGGAGAGATGCGTGATCTGGAATCGGTTGAGATTGCCATGCGCTCTTCGCTGACCGGTCATAAGGTTATGAGTACCCTTCATACCAATGACGCCCCATCGGTTATTACCCGGTTAATCAATATAGGGCTTCCTCCATTTATGATTAATGCTTCAGTACAGGCAGTTATCTATCAACGGTTAGTAAGGACGTTGTGTAAAAAATGCAGAATTCCTTTCAAGCCTGCAGAGGATGAGGTTTTATCCTGGATGAGAAAGGAAGGAGAAGAGGAGTTTGATGGAAGCTGGTATGTTGAAAAGGACGCGATGTGGTTCAGTCCGGCGGGATGCAAGGAATGTAATTTTAGTGGTTATAAGGGAAGAACCGCTCTCTTTGAGATTATGACCCTGAACGAAGAGATAAAGGAGTTAACAAAAAAAGGGGCATCATCGATGGTGATCAGGAAGGCGGCATTAGAACAGGGTATGCGGGCTATAAGAGTAGATGGGATCAGGAAGGCCATGAAGGGGATAACATCGATATACGAGGTATTGAGGGTTACCTGATGGAAGATAGTCCACTCAAGATTAGCAAGGATGTGTTTTACGGCCTTGAACGGCAGCTTCAGGGTAATCTGGCCGAGAAGGATCTGCGGGTACTTGCCACACAACCTGAAATAATCAGGGGAATGAATTTTATCCTTTTGGAAGCTATCAGGAGCAGATCGAGCGATATTCACCTGGAAGCCTGTTATGGCCGTTATGTAATTAAATTCCGGATTGATGGTTTACTCCGCGAGACGCAACCGATATCTTTTCAACTTGGTGTTGGTCTCATAAGCAGAATTAAGGTGCTGGCAAGATTAAATATAACTGAGAAGGTACTGCCCCAGGATGGCCGGTTTACCATCAATGTGGATCAGCGGGTTGTTGAATTGAGGGTATCTGTTATACCGATGATCTATGGCGAAGGAATTGTTATAAGGATACTTGACAAATCTGCTGTTAAACTCGATCTGACAGGTTTGGGCATTGATGACGGGGGGCTGAAGATGATACGAGAAAATATGGGAAAGTCAAGTGGCGTTATCCTTATTACCGGTCCGACAGGCTCAGGAAAGACAACAACACTCTATGCCATTATGAATGAATTAAATCAGATAGATACAAAGATTATTACCACTGAGGACCCGATAGAATACGAGATCAACAGCATTATGCAGGTTGAGATCAAACCAGAAATAGGCTTAACCTTTGCATCATCCCTGAGGAGTATATTGAGGCAGGACCCGGATATCATCCTTGTTGGTGAAATCCGGGATACGGAGACTGCAAAGATGGCTATTGAGGCGTCACTTACCGGCCATCTTGTTCTCAGCACGGTTCATACAAGGAATACTGTGGGTACAATATCAAGACTTGTTGATATGGGAGTAGAATCCTACCTGTTGGCTGATACCGTCAATCTTATCGTGGCTCAAAGGTTAGTGCGGATGATCTGCAAAAATTGTAAGGAATCATATATACCAAGCGAAGAAGAAATCCTGTCGCTTGAGGCCGGACTCTTACATTCACCGGTTTTCTACCGGGGCAGGGGATGTCATCTCTGTAACTATACCGGTTACCGGGGAAGGGTAGGACTTTTTGAGATGATGAATATTACGCATGACGAAAAGAAACTTATTAGTGCTATGGATATTACGGAATCACTTTATAACGTGGTAAAGGAGAAAGGCATGGTGAGTCTCAGGGAATATGGGGTAAAGAAGGTACTTGAGGGTGTAACGACATATCGTGAAGTTATGGAGAATACCTATGCCACTTTTTGATGTTAAGGTTATAAATTCCCACGGTGAGCTTGTAGTAAAACGTATCAGGGCGAGGGATGCCGAAGAGGCAGTAAACAAGCTCAAGAGAAGTGGTTTTCTCCCTGTTTCCCTGCTGTCTGCAGATCTTACCCAGGAACATCATTCCACCAATGCAAAAGGGGAAAAGTATTTTAAGAGATGGGAACTCTCTTCACTTCTCTCGTTTTTTCAGGGTGTAAAGAAAAAAGATATTGTAGAATTTACCCGAAAACTTCGCATATTTCTCCAGGCAGGTATTCCCCTGTATCAATCCCTTACGATATTGCAAGCACAGACAAAAAAGAAGCGCCTGGTAAAGTTCGTCAAAAATCTGGCCGATAATGTTGAAGCAGGGAAGGGCATTGCGGAAACACTTGCTCTGTATCCGAAATATTTTAATAAACTCTACCTTGGTTTAATTCATGCTGGTGAAAAAAGCGGAAACCTGATTGAAGTGCTGACACGGTTGGAAAATTATCTTGATACGGTTTTGAAAAGGAGATCGAAACTCATTTCTGCCGCCATCTATCCCAGTATTGTTATTATTATGACCTTTGGGATTATAGCGCTTTTAAACCTGTTTATTATTCCTAAATTTAAAAAGTCATACCAGACACTACACATGGAATTACCGAAAATAACAACCACGGTGCTTTCTGCAAGCACGTGGTTGAGTGTACACTGGTATGTACTGATCTTTACTCCCCTGGCAATCTTTATTTTAATTAAGGTCTTACGGATGACGAAATATGGAAGATATGGAACGGATCATCTGATGCTCACTCTTCCACTCATAGGTCATATTATTCGGAAATCAAGCCTATCTCTGTTTTACCGGACCAATGCAACACTTCTGAAAAGTGGTATTATGATCCTGGAATCGCTTAAAGTGGCCGGTTCTGTTGTCAGAAATGTCGTTATCAGCCGTGAGGTTGAGTTAATCACAAAAGGGGTTTATGAAGGGAAGGCGATGAATGATATGATGAAACGCAGCCGGTTATTCGATGTCTTTGCAATCCATATGGTTGAGGTAGGGGAAACATCCGGTATGTTTGGCGAAATGTTGGAAGAGACATCAAATGTTTATGATCAGGAGCTGGATATATTGTATAAACGTCTGGAAAGTATGTTAGAGCCCTTTATCATAATTCTCCTTGCCAGTATCGTAGGAACTGTGATCATTGCCCTTTATATGCCCATGGTTAAATTAACACAAACGCTTGGAAACATGAAATAAGAAGGATAGTTTAATCTGTAGAAAATAGTAAGATAGGGTGATAGGATCTTCTTCGATTCTCTGTATAAAAGAATTATATCCTGAGCATGTTGATTTTTTTAATTTTATGTTGACATTTTTCCGGTTTTTTTATATTAATTGATTTTGAGTCTCAGTTTATTAAAAGAGATTGAACAAATTATTTGTAAAAGGAAATTATTTCTGTTACTATTCTTACCATTATGAATACAAACCGAAAAAGATTGTCAGTTGCTACATCTCTTGTTTTCGTATTGCTATGTATGATTCTCTGGACTACTGTTCCTACAGGGTGTGCTTCGAGGGGTGGGTTGAGAAGTATGTCCGCAGTCTCACGCTATTTTGATAAGGATGTAAATACCGTATGGGATGCGGCAATGCAGGTAATTGAGGGTATTCGTGTTAAAGCCGTAGACAAAGAAAAGGGTATTATAAGAACTCAATGGGTGAAGGGATGGTCAAGAAGAAGAACTACCGGGGTACTCCTGGAAGGGCAATGGCAGGAACGCTATCGCCTGACTATAAAAGTAAGTGGCGAACAAAATAAAACCTATGTTTCTGTAAATACTCAGATTGAAGAGAAACCGCCGGGTGGCAGTGGTGCATATCGATGGAGCCGCATTCCATCTGATGGTGTCATTGAACAGGAATTCCTGAAGAAACTGGAAAATATCCTTGCTAACCAGTAAGCACTACACCGTTTCATTCAGCAAGTCAATACCTTTCATTATTGTGCTTTCCTTCAGATAAAGAGGATAAAGAAATTCATAAAAAAAGTGATTTTTTCCGGGAAAACTTCGGGCTTACAAAAGCCGATTACATACAATGGAATTTTTTGTATAAAGAAAAATGTTAGATCAATCAATGAAACTCATAGATAAGAGAATAAAACGTTCTGTTTTTATATTTCTATTATTATTGTTGTTACCCATCGTCTCTCTGTTTTTTGATGTTCAGAAAGTACATGCAAGCACAGAGTCTGAAGAGAGTTTTCAACTTCAGACGTATCTTACAGAAGAACAGGCGCTTACCCTTGTTTTTTCTGAGTGTGATGAGATTGTAACTGATGAATTTATCATGACACCTGAAGAAAAACGTGGTCTTGAAAAACAACTTGCAAGAAGGCTTTATGAAGGTGGATTTAAGGTTTATATTGGTAAGAGTAAAGGTGTTATCCAGGGATATGCAATTATTACTGAAGAGGTTGGCAAATTTCATCCTTTTACCTTTATTGTCGGTGTAAAACCAGATGGGAAGATTAATAATGTAGCCGTTCTTGTTTACCGTGAGAGCCGTGGTGGAGATGTTGCCAGGAAACGGTTCCTTTATCAATTTATTGGAAAATCAATCAAGAACCCGATCCGGTTAAATAAGGATATCATCAATATTACCGGCGCTACCATGTCTGTGCAGTGTATGTGTGCAGGTGTAAGAAAGGTACTCGTTGTCATTCATGAATATTATCTCAGTGGTAAAAGAGATGCGAGTCATATAAGGCCTAAAGAGATTGGTGCGGTAACATCAGAAAAAGAGAGATCTCCTGAAGAATCAAGCAGGTCTCAACAGGTAAAGAAGAAAAGAAATGCCAATGAGAAGAAGGGACAAGGTCTTGAAAAAAGTACATTAGCTCCTGATGATGGAAAAGATGTATCTTCCGGGAGGAAACTCCTGAAACAGACCCGTATGATTATGGGTACTTTTGCAGAGATATCTGTTTATTCCAACGATGAAAAAATTGCCGGCAAGGCAATCGATGCGGCTCTCGATGAAATGGAACGTATGGATCGCATTATGAGCAATTACAAAGAGGATAGCGAGCTTTCCCTGCTCAACAAAAAGGCAGCAAAATCATCTGTACCCTGCGATAAAGAACTTCTCGATGTGATTAAGATATCGCAATACTATAGTGAACTGAGTGAAGGCGCTTTTGACATTACCGTTTCTCCGATTGTTGCCCTTTGGGGATTTTTTGATGAAAACAGGCACATCCCATCGGATAAAGAGATAGAGGATATTTTACCTGCCGTATCTTATAAGAATATTGTAATAGATAATAAAAGGGCGGGATCAAAAGATCTCTGCACCATATCCTATAAAAATAATCAGACTCAAATTGATCTGGGCGGTATCGGGAAGGGATATGCTGTAGACAAGGCAATGGAAATCATGAAAAAATTTGATATTGATAATGCCTGTGTTAATCTTGGCGGGAATATTTCTGTACTTGGCGCCCCGGCCGGTAAAAATGTATGGAAGGTCGGTGTGCAGCATCCACGGGATAGTAATGAAATTCTCGGCTATCTGGAACTCACAAATGAGGCTACTGCAACATCCGGAGATTATGAACGGTTCTTTGAGATACAGGGAAAACGATATTCACATATCATAGATCCGAGGACGGGAAAACCGGTAAGCGGTGTGATGGCAACGACGATTGTTGCTCCTGCGGGCACAGAGGTTGATGTGTTATCCACCAGTGTATTTGTTTTAGGGCCTGAAAAAGGTTTAAAATTGATTGATAAGATTCCCGGCGTCGGCGCCTTAATCATGTATGAGGGGAAGGATGGAAAAATTATGGTAGATATGACGATGGGTTTTAAAGAGAAATTCAGGAAAATTAAGAGCGAAGGAGAGGGGAATGTTAGGTGGCATGTGGTCGCTTCCGGTCAGTAATAAGATCTTTTTCACGTTTTTCCTGTTTATTATCGCTATAGCCGTTGGAATTGGCTTTTTGAATTATTATGAGAGAACGGGTTTTTCCCCGGAAAAGACAATACGCTACTATTGTGGTGATGAAGAGGAAGAGTTTGATATACCTCCTGCATCTATGGAGGAAAACCAGTCTAAGATGGAGGAAGGTTTATTCTTTGCAAAATCTTATCGGGAACTTTTAGAAGTAACTCATACCCATATCTTTTCAATACCTATCGTAGTATTTATTCTCTCCCGTATCATGGCAATGACGCATACCCGTGAAGGGTTGAAGATTACCATATATAGTGTTTCCTTTCTCGGCATTCTGTTGAATCTGGCAGCCCCATGGCTTATCAGGTATGTATGCCATCACTTTGTGATTACCTTTATCATTTCCAATGTCCTCCTTACGCTAAGCTTTGGAGCCTATATCTTTATTCCTCTCTGCGAAATGTGGCTGAAAAGAGGCCATGACAGTTTAGCTAAGTAAAGAAGAAGTTACAATTGGTAAATTGACCTACCTTCGAGAGGTTTTCTTTTTTTTGGATTTGTATAATCTACGGTTGGTTCCTCCTGTCATTCCCGAACGTCTTTATCGGGAATCCATCCACCAAAGGAATAAATTCTAAGCATGGATATGAACTTTGCAGACAACCTCTTAGCATTTTTACCATTCCCTTAATAAACTCGTGAAAACCTCTTGAATGTCAGATTGACCTCTTAAGGGGGAATCTTTCTTGGACTATTTATCCTTTTTTAGCTTTACGGAAGTATATGCATAAAGTCGCAATAACGCAGAGCCAGATTTGTACACCCACAATGTAATAAACAAATCCTTTTACAAGCTTGCTAACATACGGCTTTTTCACTTTCTCAGTACTCTTTTTAAAAGGACTTTTAAATAAAGTTGAACTCATCTTTTTAAATGGATTCAGAAGACTTTTAAAGGAAAATGTATGCTTTTTAACCTTTATATAGGGAGATGTATGATCGGTATGGGTATCAACTTCCGTTGCAGGTCTCGTCTCTGAAGGCAGCCTGGGTGGCTCTACCGCTGGCCTTATCTGTATTGGGCTTGTTTGCGGTATTATTGGGGGTCTTGATTCGACAACGGAATGAGGTCTCGGTTCCTGCGGTGTTTGTGGTGCGGGAGCCACGGGCTTTACCACTACAGACCTTTCTTCTTTGGCTTCTTGCTCTGGTGGCCTTGATTCAGCAACGCTTGTCCTTGGTGGGGTAGTTGTTTCAGGAGGTCTTGTTTCCGAAGGTTTATATTCCGGACCGGGTCTTTCTTCTTCCTCATCCTCAGGTTCTTCTCTTCTGGGCGGCGGAGTAACCGGTTTTGCAACCTGAGGCGATGCGCCGCCTCCCATAGCCTGCATACGTTCCTCAATCAATTTTTTGTATTTGAGAAGTTCCTGCTCCGCCTTGTCATTCATACCAAGTTTTTTATATGCCAGCCAAAGTCTCTGATAAGCTTCAACATATTCTGGCTTAATGCGGGTAACTTTGGTAAATTCCTTAATAGCGTTATCGAACATGTTTTGCCGGAAATAGATACTTCCCATACCAAAATGTGCTTCAGCATGGTTTGGATTAATCGTAACGACTTTTTTTAGCATTTCCATGGATTCATCCATTTTGCCCAGTTTATACAGATTGTATGCATCCAGGTAATACTTATTGGCCTCATCCTCCGGAGCAGCAAATATAGCCTGTACGTGAAGCATGCCCACAAGGATAAAGATAGATAAAAATAATGATAAATATTTTTTCATACAAAAATTTTAACACGTTCTTACTGCTTATTCAAAAAAATTCTATTACTTTTTCAGCTTTTCATAAGAATCTAATGCCTTTTTAGCCTCGTCTTCCATACCCTTCTTTCTATAAATTAAATACATTTCCTGATAGACATCGATAAGATCAGGATTGATAGTTAATGCTGTTTGTAACTCTGAAAGTGCCTCGTCATATAAATCCTTTTTGTTATAGATCATTCCCAGAGCAGCATGAGCCTCCGCAAAGTGTGGGTTTTTTTGTAAGCCATCTTTCAAAAGGGCAATAGCATCATCGAGCTTGCCTTGCTGTACATAGTGTCCAACTGTTTCAAAATAGGACATGGAATTGTGTAACCGTTTCAGGTATATAAGAAATCCAAATGAAATCATAAGAATCATAAGGGCAGCCCCGATAAGCAATATAAGCATCTGTCGTTTCACGTAAAAATACTCCTAACTTTATATAAAATTTGTTATCATTTTTATTCTCATCCTGGAAGGGGATAGGGGTGGGTAATATTCCATATGCATCAAGCTAAAATAGGTAAACGGTGAAGAATAACAAACCACTTTTAATCCCCCTTAGTCCCCCTTTAGAAAAGGGGGAAAAGTTTGATGTTTTTGATCAGGCAAACTTTTCTCAGGAAAAAATCCTTCTTTCTTTCCTCCCTTTTTTTAACTTATCCTTCTTTCCTCCTTTTTAAAGGGGGGTTAGGGGGGATTAGAGGGGAACATGGACACACATTGCTCTTTCTCCAGGGGGATATCTCCTTTTTCATGGAACACTATTCTTAGCTTGATGCATATGGGGTAATGTTCCGGATTTCTCCAATTCGATCTATTCAACACAGCTTTGTATAATTACGGAAGAGCATGAGGTTGGCCTCTACCGTAATACAGATCATGTATGTTCTGTTAGCCGTATCCCTAAATCACAAAGTTGTTGTGTATCAACCTCCGATGGCGCATTTGTCATAAGGCAGGTAGCCTTCTGTGTTTTGGGAAATGCAATAACCTCCCGAATATCATCGAGCTGTAATAGTAACGTAACCATGCGATCTACACCTAAAGCAATTCCACCATGAGGTGGAGCGCCGTATTTGAGCGCATCAAGTAAGAACCCAAATTTTGCAGCAGCATTAGCATCATCTATACCAAGTAAGCGGAAAACCCGTTTTTGTACTTCAGGTGTGTGAATACGAATACTACCCCCTCCGAGTTCTACACCATTGAGCACTAAATCGTAAGCGCGGGCCTTAACTTCCAGAGGTTTTTCTTCCAACAGGGGAAGATCGTCAGGATAAGGCGAGGTAAACGGATGATGAAGCGCCTCATACCGCTGTAAATCTTGATTATAGTCGAATAATGGGAAATCCACAACCCATGAAAAATGAAATACACTCGTATTAATAAGTTTGTTTTTATGGCCGAGATGTAACCTGAGTTGTGCAAGTGATTGAGAAACTACTTTAGGCTTATCGGCAACAAAAAGAAGCAAATCCCCTCTCTTTGCATCCATCCGGCGTTGTATATTTTCCTGGTTTTCCAGGGGAAAGAATTTTGCTATCGATGAAGCCAAACTGTTCTCTTCCACCTTGAACCATGCGAGGCCCTTAGCTCCAAATTGACCAACAAAGGCAGTTAAATCATCAATATCCTTCCTTGAATAATTTCCACAGCCAGTAGCATTAATGCCCCGAACTTGCCCGCCTGATTTGATCGTATCGAGAAATACCTTAAAATTTGAAGTCTGAGCAATATCAGATATATCCTTTATCTTCATATCAAAGCGCAGATCAGGAGCATCGCACCCGTAAGAGGTCATGGCCTCTTTATAAGAAAGCTTGGGAAAAGGGGTCAGAACCTTTTTACCGATAACCTTGTCAAAAATAGTGGCAACAAGCCCTTCGATGATCCGGATAATATCATTTTCGTCAATAAAAGACATCTCCATATCCATTTGGGTAAATTCAGGCTGCCGCTGGGCACGGAGGTCTTCATCCCGGAAGCATCGTACAATCTGGAAGTACCGGTCATAACCTGCTACCATAAGAATTTGTTTGAAGAGTTGAGGAGATTGGGGCAGCGCATAAAACTTTCCCAGATTAACCCTGCTGGGTACCAGATAATCCCTTGCTCCTTCCGGAGTGCTCTTCGTTAGTACGGGTGTCTCGATATCAACAAAATTCAGACGGTCGAGATATTCACGTATCGTCTGACATATCTTATGCCGGAAGATCAATCGCTTTTGCATGATAGAGCGCCGTAAATCCAGATAGCGGTACTTTAATCTTAATTCTAAAGATACATTACTCTCATCAGCAATTTCAAAGGGTGGTGTTTCGGATTTGTTTAAGACTTCAAGTCTATCGGCATGTACTTCTATTTCTCCGGTATCCAAATTGGGATTTACGGTGCCAGTTGGTCGGGCAGAAACGCTTCCCTTTATAGCAATAACATATTCTTGCCTTAACTGACGGGCAATGTCGTAAAATTCGCTTCCTGTGTCTGGATTAAAAACTACCTGGGTAATGCCATAGCGATCCCGCAAATCAACAAAGATTAACCCTCCGTGATCCCGGACGCTGCTTACCCATCCAACCAGAATTACGACCGATTTTACATCTCCTATGCGTAATTGACCACAGGTATGTGTTCGCTTGAGTATTGACATGTATGGATTATCTCCTTGAAATGCAATAATGTGCCAGCTTTTATCCTGGATTATTTGCCACTAAAACGCAAAGACATGAGATGGCGATTGAGAAATATTCGAGACTATCGTGGATAATAAATAAAGAATTCTTCAAGTTAATGTGATTGTTTGTCCAGTAACCACTGGAGGGCTTCGTTTTGTTTGAGAGTAACTTCTTCGCCCGTTTCCATAGCTTTAACCTTAACATCGCCGCGCGCCGATTCATCAGGGCCCAGCATAATTACATATTTTATACCCATTTTATTTGCCATTCGCATCTGCGCCTTGGGGCTTCTTCCTTCATAATCAAAATCAGCAGAAATATTGCCTTTCCTTAAGAGGTTCAGTAAAGAAAAGCATTGTTTTTTGGTTTCACCAATGGAAACGATATAGACAGAGGGAGATGGACCAGAAACTTCCTGATATATGGATTTATTTTTTGCCGCAATATTTTCAAGGGCCAGAATCGTTGCCTCCATACCGATAGCAAATCCAACTGAGCCGATTGAAGGGCCTCCGAGATCAGAGATCAAATTATCATATCTCCCTCCCGCACAGATTGCATCACGGGCGCCTAATGAAGAGTGTGTGATCTCATAGACAGTTTTCGTATAGTAATCCAATCCCCGTACCAGGTGGGCATCAACAATATAGGGAATGCCAATCTCCAAAAGGGCTTCCCGTACTGCCTTTGCATGAATCTGACATTCCACGCACAAATAGTCATTAATAGAGGGCATGTGGTAACTGATTGCCTTGCATTTTTCGTTTTTACAATCAAGGATGCGAAACACATTCCGGTTGAGACGTGACTGGCAGAGTTCACACAGTTCCTTCTCATGTCCGGATAGCTTTTCTTTCAGGATATTTCTAAAGACGGGTCTGCATTTCTCACAGCCAATGGAGTTAATCTTGACCTTGTATCCCTTCAGACCGAGCCGGTCGAATATCCGGGTGGCCACGCTGATAGTTTCCACATCGAGTAAAGGGTCTGTTGCGCCTACTGCTTCTATGCCCATCTGATGAAATTGGCGGAGTCTCCCGGCCTGAGGACGTTCTTTTCTGAATTGGGGGCCGATATAGTAGAATTTTTGAAATTTTTTTGTTTTGTGTAATTCACACTCTAAATACGCCCGCATAACAGGGGCTGTACTTTCCGGACGTAAGGTTATGCTCGAATCTTCACTATCGGCAAAGGTATACATCTCCTTCTCGACAATATCGGTTGCATCTCCAAGGCTCCTGATAAATAGGCGAGTATCTTCGAAAATGGGAGTGCGGATCTCGTAATATCCGCAGAGTTCGAACTCCTGCCGTCCGATATTTTCAAGCTTTTTCCATAAAGGCCATTTTTCTGGTAATATATCTTCTGTACCCCGGGGGGCTTTAAAGATGTAATCCGCTTTCTTCTCCATCTTTAGATCCATTGCACCAATCCTATTGATTTATAGAAAGTCATAAATAAAGGTTTAATTATATCAATCGGGATACAATATGCAAGGGTTTTTAAGAGGTATGCTAACATGTAGGGCAAGGCTTCAGCCTTGCTTCCCCGCAAGAATATATGCGCCGGGATAGCAACCCTAAAGGGTTGCCCTACAAGACAGGCATTCGACGACTTTAGCGATGTGTAGTGGCAAGGCGCGACTTGCCCATTACAGAATCGCTTTGAAATTTCTATACGTTAAACTTTTAATACAATCTTTCCGAAATTTTCCCTGTTCAGCATTCTTTGCTGTGCTGCAGCGGCATCCTTGAGCGGGAATACGGTATCGATAACAGGTCTTAACCTCCCAAGTTCTACAAGGTTCAATACATCAAAAAGCTCCTTTTTACTACCCATATAGCAGCCAAGAATAGTATGTTGTTTCATATATAAAAACCGGATATCTATCGTTGTGGTAGGCCCGCTTGTTGCCCCGCACACCACCATCCGCCCTCCCTTGGTAAGGCACTGCAAATTCTTTTCCCAGGTATCGGGACCAATATGCTCGAAAATAAGGTCTACCCCCTTGTTATTAGTTACCGACCTTACTCTTTCTCCATAATCGTCTTTCGAATAGTCTATAACCTCGTCAGCGCCTATCTGTTTTGCTTTTTCCAGTTTTTCCTTCCCTCGGGCTGTAGTAATTACCCGGGCGCCAGCTACACGGGCTATCTGAATAGCAGCGCTGCCAATGCCACTGCCGGCAGCATGGATCAATACATTCTCTCCCGGTTTCAGTTGTCCCCGTGTAATAAGCATATGCCAGGCTGTTAAAAATACTAAAGGAATGGCTGCCCATTCCTCGAAGGAATGTTTATCGGAAACAGGGATGATATTATCCACATGCGCCTTGGCAAATTCCGCATAACCTCCCTGTACTTGAAATCCCATTATCTTAAAACTACTACACATGCTGTCATTATTCGTAATACAATATACACACTTTCTGCAACGAACACCAGGGGCAATAAGTACCTTATCGCCTGGTCTGAACTTCTTGACCTCCATTCCTGCCTCAGCAACCTCACCGGCAATATCACTACCCGGGATATGTGGCATAGGGATCTCTGCCCCGGGCAAACCTTGCCTCACCCAGATATCCAGGTGATTCAGTGCGCACGCCTTTACTTTTACCAATACTTCATAGGGAGAAATCTTTGGTTTCTCCCTGTCGGTATAGGTTAATCTATCCACTCCACCATGTTCGTAAAAGACAACAGCCTTCATAACTCTCTCTCCTATACAAAATGTATTGAAAATTATGGTGTTTGCTTTACCCTTATAAAACCACACCGATGTACTATAGCACAAAACCTCGCTTATTCAAGTATTAGTCTCTTAAGGGAGAGGAAAGATGCAAGATTTTGCGTCTCCTCACATAATTCTTCCTGTCTGATTTTCTTTCATCTTAAACAAAACTACTTCAATCCGGATAAAAATTTCTGTAAAATTATAGCTTATGTTTCATATTAACGGTAACATGATAAGATAGAAACTCAGGCAGAAATTTTTAATAGTATTCCAAATAATAATTAAGTATGGATAGAAGCAAAATGAGATTTCATAAGATAAACCCCCTTTTATCAATGAAAGGTAGATTACTTATCTTTGCATTTTCTATTTCCCTCATACCAGTTATTACCATTACAACAGTATATTACCTCAGCGCCAGGAATACGATAAAGGGGCAAATATTCAGGCAATTAAGAGTCCTCGCAGAATCAAAAAAACAGCATATTTTGTCTTTTATGGAAGGAAATGATACTCGGACTAAAAATTTCAGTTCCGATGGATACATAAGAAGTAAGTTTGAAATAATTGTCAATGGAAGAACCTTTCAACAACATGCGGTAACTCATTTAAATAAGTACCTATCGAAAAATAAGAAGCCACTCTATCATCATCTTGTAGCAATAATCCTGATTGACCAATACGGCAAGGTTATCTCATCCACCCATGAGAATATAATTGGTATGAGTATGTCCGGTCTGGATATATTTAAACAAGGATTAAGGAAAAGCTATGGTGATACCGCGATTGGTCAGCCGCACTACTCTTCTTATCTTAATTCAAGTTGTATATTTATCTCTGCGCCAATTTTCTCGAGGCAAGGCAAGCCTATCGGTGTGCTTATTAATGCCTATGATCTTGCATCTCTCGTTGAGATTACAACGAATCGTGTTGAAATGGAAGAAACCGGGGAAGTGTATTTAATTAATAAAAATAAGACACTGCTGACGGAATCAAGGTTTATAAAAAATGCTTCTCTCAGACAGATAATAAATACAGAGCCGGTTCGTAAGATTATGAAAGGCAAAAAAGAAACCGTTGGTATTTATAAAGATTACAGGGGTGTTCCGGTTGTTGGCGCCTCTCTGTATATACCCAAATATGACTGGATACTTTTGGCAGAGATAGATAAAGCGGAGGTCTTTGCGCCCTTAAAGATGTTAGGTATCATTGCGTTGATTTTTGGAGTAACTGGTATAGTCGCAGTTATGAGTATAGGAATTATCTTTGCTGTTTCGACCTCAAAGCCCATTCAAGATTTAATGAATGCAACAGAAAGGTTTGCGGACGGGGAATTAGATTACCGGGTAAAAATATCTCATAAGGATGAAATAGGAAATCTGTCCATGAGTTTTAATACGATGGCCGGAGAACTTGCAAGGAAAATTGCCGAACATACGCAAATAGAAAGCGAATTAATAGAAGAAATTGCAGAACGCAAACGAATCGAAAATGAACTTCGAAAGTTATACAATGCTGTAGAACAAAGCCCGTGTACGATTGTGATCACTGATACAAAAGGGAGTATTGAATACGCAAACCCAAAATTCTATAAGACAACTGGTTATACCCCGAAAGAAACAATCGGACAGAATCCGCGTATCTTAAAATCCGGCGAGAAGCCTCCTGAAGAATACAAACATTTATGGGATACCATTATTTCCGGGGAAGAATGGAGGGGAGAATTTCATAACAAGAGAAAGAATGGCGAGCTTTACTGGGAGTATGCATCTATTTCTCCCATAAGAAATTCTGAAGGGGTTATTGCTTATTTCCTCGCAGTTAAAGAGGATATTACCGAGCGCAAGAGGGCTGAAGATGAATTGAGAGAGCAACGTGATAATTTAGAGATCCTGACAAACCAGCTTGCCGCCTCCAACAAAGAATTAGAGGCATTCTGCTATTCCGTATCACACGATCTGCGGGCGCCGCTAAGAAGTATTAATGGCTTTTGCAAGGCAATGATGGAAGACCACTCTGATACGTTAGACGAACAAGGCAAAAATTACCTCCAACGGGTAAGCGCAGCCAGCCAGCGTATGGGGCAACTTATCGATGATTTATTAAATCTATCCCGTATAACACGAAGTGAAATACAACAAAAGAGAGTTAATCTGAGCATACTTGTGGAAAATATTTTGATGGAATTGAGAGAAAAACAGCCGGAACGCCAGATTGAATGTATTATTACCAAAGGGCTCTATTCTCATGGTGATTCACAATTGCTGCGGATAGCGCTCGAAAACCTCTTGAACAATGCATGGAAATTTACCAGGAAGAACACCTATGCAAGAATAGAATTCGGTAGTACACAACAGAATGGTAAACAAACGTATTTCATACGAGACAACGGCGCCGGCTTTGATATGGCATACACCAACAAGCTCTTTGGAGCATTTCAGCGTTTGCACTCAGCAATCGAGTTTGAAGGAACTGGTATTGGACTGGCTACCGTACAGCGAGTCATTCATCGTCACGGCGGTCAAATCTGGGCAGAAGGCGAAGTGAATAAAGGGGCGGCATTTTATTTTACCTTGCCATAACAGAAGGGAAAAGGCAGCAAGCGGCACATGGTGATACTTCTTAATATATATGTTTAGGAAATCCAAACAGGGGTGGCATGGACAAACCTTGTTTCTCCATGCTTAATTTAATGAATGGGATTATAAAATGAAGCATAGGCATTCTCTTCGGGTTTATCCATTGAATTATAGTAAAATTTCAGCAAAATATTGAAAAAGGTAAATTTTAGATTGCACAAACCGGCTAATTTAAGGACAATTAAAAAATTCGATTTAATTCAATCCTCCGTATCGTATCTCAGGAAAGAACAAACGTAGTATATGTTAGGTAATTAACATGGCAAATATTATGAGAAAAACAGGAATAGATATTATTGGCGATACCCCATGGGGCACCCACCTTTCTCAATTTTATCAAACCAGGGAAGATTTAATTGATATCTTAGTACCCTACTTTAAGGCTGGTCTGAAAAATAATGAATTTTGTATGTGGATTACATCAGAACCTCTTACCGTAGAAGAGGCTAAGTCTGCAATGAAAAAAATACTGCCTGATTTTGAACACTATATAATAAAAAACCAGATAGAAATCATTCCGTATACCGAATGGTATCTTAAAGATGGTATTTTCAACTTACAGGAAGTTCTCAACGGCTGGGTTGATAAACTGAATCGGGCCATGACTAAAGGTTATGATGGTATGAGGATAACCGGCAATACTGCCTGGCTTGAAAAAAAGGATTGGAAAAGTTTCGCAGATTATGAGGAAGCGATAGATAATGTCCTTAGCTACTACCCGATGATGGCCATTTGTAGTTATTCTCTTGATAAGTGCCGGGCATATGAAATAATAGATGTAGTCCGCAACCATCAACTTGCCCTTATTAAACGTGAAGGTAAGCTGGAGCTTATTCAGAACATTGAGAAAAAACGGGTAAGAGAGGTGCTCCAAAAGTCTGAAGAGAAGTATCGTATTTTATATGAGACTATTAAGGATGGAATTGTAGCTACAGATATGGATGGCCACATACTTGAATGCAATGAGGCGTATGCAGGTATGCTTGGTTACTCTAAGGAAGAGATAAAAAAATTAACCTATCAGCAACTTACACCTGAAAAGTGGCATCAGATGGAAGCTGAGAAAGTAAAAGAACTAATTGTTGAAAGAAACTATACTGATGAATACGAAAAGGAATATATAAGGAAGGATGGAACGGTGTTTCCAATATCCATTCGGGTCTGGGTAATCAGAGATGAAAATGGCAAACCGAAAGGAACATGGGGTATAGTCAGGGATATTACGGAGTCCAGGCGGGCAGAGGAAGAAATAAAAAATACAGCAAAATTTCCCTCCGAGAATCCATATCCTGTGTTGCGTATCGCTCAAGACGGCACCATTCTTTATGCTAATTCATCTGGTAAATTTTTTCTGCATGAATGGAACTGTGAAGTTGGCCAATGCATACCAGATTTCTTGTACCAATTTATTACCCATGCTTTCCATACCAAAGCAATAAAAAAAGGGATCGAAATGAATCATGGAGACAGAATATTCTCTTTTACCATTGTGCCAGTAAAAGATACTTCTTATGTTAACTTGTATGGAGTAGACGTCACCGAACGTAAACAGATGGAAGATGGTCTCCGTAAGCTGTCTAATGCAGTTGAACAAAATCCATGCTCAATCGTAATTACAAACACCAGAGGCAAAATAGAGTATGTCAACTCAAAATTTGTCCAATTAACAGGTTATACCTTTGATGAAGTAGTCGGGAAGAATCCCCGCATTTTAAAATCTGGCAAAACACCTATTGAAGTATATGAACAATTATGGGTTGTGATTGCTTCCGGTAATGTATGGCATGGGGAATTTGTTAATAAGAAAAAAAATGGCGAACTCTACTGGGAATCGGCATCTATTTCCCCAATAAAAAAAGCTGATGGAACCATTGCCCATTTCGTTGCAATTAAAGAAGATATTACTGAACAGAAGCGAGTTGAAAATGAACTGCGGAAGCAACGTGATCAACTTGAATATCTTACAACCCAACTTACTGCTGCTAATAAGGAACTGGAAGCATTCTGCTATTCAGTATCGCATGATCTTCGTGCACCGTTAAGAGGCATAGATGGATTTAGTAAAGCGTTAATGGAAGACTATGCCGATACACTGGACGAACAGGGGAAAAACTATCTTCATCGGATAAGGGCAGCCAGCCAACGTATGGGACAGCTTATCAATGATCTGTTGAATCTGTCTCGTATAACACGGAGTGAAATGCGCCGAAAAGAGGTTGATCTAAGCGCTATGGTAAAAACGCTTGCTTTGGAACTTCGGGAAAAGCAGCCGGAGCGCCGCGTTGAATTTATTGTTGCTGATGAACTTATCGCTAACGGTGATCCGCAATTACTCAGGATAGCGATGGAAAACCTCTTAAATAATGCATGGAAATTTACCAAAACATGTATGCATGCAAAAATAGAATTCGGCTTTACCCGGTGTAATGGTAATCTCGTGTACTTTGTCCGGGATAACGGTGCCGGTTTTGATATGGCATACATCGATAAGCTGTTTGCTGCGTTTCAGCGCCTGCACTCCTCAAGTGAATTTGAGGGCACAGGTATTGGATTAGCTACCGTTCAACGTATTATTCATCGACATGGTGGTCAAATCTGGGCAGAAGGCGAAGTGAATAAAGGAGCAACATTTTATTTTACCTTGCCATAACAGAAGGGAAAAGGTAGCAAGCAGCACATGGTGATACTCCTTTCTGCTTACTGCCTACTATTTAGTATTCTAGGTACTTTTATGAGGACAAATCTGTGAACAATAAAATTATCTTGCTGGTAGAAGATAATCCGGATGATGTGGAACTTACACTCCGTGCACTGAAAAAGCACAATATTATGAATAAAGTAATGGTAGTAAACGACGGAGCTGAAGCGCTGGATTACCTCTTTCGTAACGGTAAATATGTTGATCATACCTCAAGCGGTCTGCCAGAGGTTATACTGCTTGATTTAAAATTACCAAAAGTAGATGGCCTGGAAGTGTTGCGGCGTCTCCGCGCTCATGAGCAGACAAAATTACTCCCGGTAATCATCCTTACTTCTTCAAGTGAGGAAAGGGATCTTATTGAGAGCTATAGGTTAGGCGCTAACAGTTATATTCAAAAACCGGTTGATTTTAATCAATTCTCCGAAGCAGTACGGCAATTAGGAGTTTACTGGCTCCTCCTAAATAAATCTCCAAACCGATAAAAGAAAGCATAGAAATGAGGAAACCGCTCCGCGTATTAATTATCGAAGACTCACCGGATGATACAGAACTGCTCCTCCGTGAATTGAGATGTGGCGGCTATGATCCGGTTTACGAGCGGGTCGAGACGGCCTCAGGCATG
>NZ_SZPP01000017.1:0-57243 GCF_030263775.1 Candidatus Jettenia sp. AMX1 | reverse complement strand
CATACTGATATACTTATCCTACAAAATAATTTATGGTACTCTTTCCCTTATTCTCTTAGTATATCAGATATTTATCCGGCTTTGTGCAACAAAGCCCAATTTTCCTATTGAATTCAGAAAAAAAATGCATGCAATTCCATAACTTCCGTATGTTTTTTCAAACAGATACAATAAAACCTAGATATTTACCTTATAACTATTTAAAACTACTGCTTACAAATGAGTATGTATGTACATACATAAAGCTAAGATAATGTATTGATAAAAATGAATAAATAATTTTGAATATTTAAATTATAATCATAAACTAATTATTAGTAAAGATTTATGACTTAAGTATATTTTTATGATAAATCTCTTCCTAAGGAACTGTTATGGCAAGCGTATTGCCATAACAGTTACCACATGATTGAGGCATGATCCCTCATTTTTATTATTATTAATAAATATGGTTTACAACACAGATGTCTGTAAAGCATATCTTTGTTTTTCATGCCCATATAAATAAATTATCTGTCTTCTATGATATTTTAGGAATAGAAGGAGGCTCAAATGTTTAATAGACGCGAATTTCTCACAGCATCAGGTGTAGGTGGAGCGGCTTTATTCCTTGGCAATACTTCATATCTCAATGCAAAAACATTGGAGAAGGAAACAAAGAGCATGCCAGAGAATTATAACGCAAAGGACTACTCAAGTTTGATAGGAATAGATGGATTTAGTGAAAATGCTTTAAAAACCCATTTTACTCTTTACCAGGGGTATGTGAAAAATACGAATAAGCTCGTAAACGCTCTATCACAGATATTAGAAGATGGAAACATAAGCAGTCCGGAGTTTGCCGGGCTAAAGAGAAGACTTGGATGGGAATACAATGGGATGAGGCTTCATGAATATTATTTTGAAAATCTGACGAAAAACCGTACTGATATAGGAAAAACCCTTAATAAAAGGCTAAACGATGATTTTGGAAGCTATAGTGCATGGGAAAAAGATTTCAGGGCAGTAGGAGGAATGAGGGGTATAGGTTGGGCCGCTTTATATCAGGATACTACAAATGGAAAACTTGTTAATTTTTGGATAGATGAACATAATACCAACCATCTTGCAGGCGGTAACCTTATTTTAATAATGGATGTGTTTGAGCATGCCTTTATGCCTGATTACGGTATAAAGAAGACTGATTATATTGAGGCTTTCTTTAAGAATATTAATTGGTCTGCTGCGGAATCGAGATTAGCTAACCGTCCCATCCCCGCAGAGGCAAGTATGATAAAATAGGAGTAATAAGAAATCATAAAAGAATGGTGGTGGAGGCCTGAAACAATCAATTGCCAATATACGGCATCCAAAAATTGATTCCCCTCCTTTCCGGCCTCCACCCGATTTTCCATGATAGTTCCATTCATACGTTTCGTAAGTAAGAATGAAATTGAGAATGCTAAAAAATCCTTCGGCTAGTAATTTTGAAATTTATGCTAAGAAATAGAGAAGCAGATAGAAATAAATTTACTAAATAATACCCGACAGAAAATTCATGAGTCGGGTATTGTCTTTGTTGAGAAGTTTGCAGGTATATAATTCAGGGTAAAAATAGTCTTAAGCAAGGAGAAGGATATGAAAAAAATGAAATTTGTAACAGGAAATTTATTAGGAGCGCTCACTATAGGATGCGTTCTCACAGGAGCTACCTTTGCTTATGAATCTGAAAAGGATAAAGAGCCGGGACAGGGAATGATTTTTGATATAGAGATGACTTCCGATGTGGTAGAGACTTTTAAAAAGGAAATGAAAGATATTAAAGAAGGGATAATGGGAAAGGAAACAGCCCCAGGCCAAAAAGAGGAGCCTGGGAAGAAGATAATGGAAGGCCAGGATGTAGAATCTGAGAAGATGATGATGGACGGGAAACAGGTGTCTAAAAAAGAGATTATGTTTGGCAAAAGAGAGATATCCGAAGCAGAAAAGCAGTTGATGACCGGGCTAAAAGAAGGTAATGAAGGAAAGTCCAGGATAACACCTGTGCAGAGGATGGAAATAGAGAAAAGGATGGGTACCAGTTTTCTCCCTATTGCCATAAAAGAACCTTTTGACATGATGATGGAAAAGATGAAAGCTGCAAAACCCGAAGCGGCAAAACTGCATAATGCCTTACTTGAAGAACGCTATGACCTCAGTAACAAACCGGCTCAGGGTATAAAAATGTCCCGGGGTAAACCGGTACAGGAGGGCGTACGGGTAAAACTGGCAGCAGGAGGTATGACATGGGATAAATTAGGAATGATGAGTTCTGAAGATATCGAAAGAAAAGGACTCTTCCCTCAAGGGTTTCTGCCCTTACCTCATCCTAACCATGCAATTGGAGGCATGGTCTTTATTAAATCCGAGATTGATGAGATCAAGAGATTGGAGGATAGAGACTTGAATCGGTTTGATGTGGATTTTGACCTGCCGGATCATTTTTTACCTGAATTCCCACCACCGTTATTTCTTACTACCCGGCCAGATCTCGGTGATGTTACCCAGGGCAAATTGGTAAATATTAAAAATTTTTCTGATATATTCAAGGGTATATTGAATCCTAAGCAACTTGAAGGTTTGAGGTTATTAGTAACTCCTTTTCCCCAGCAGGAATTCAACCAAACGGATGATCGCCGTACTGAACATGCAACGCTTGGAGTTGCCTGCCTGGATTGTCATGTAAACGGACATACCAATGGAAGTACAGAGCTTCTCCAGGATCTGCGTCCTCAACCATTTCGTAAACGTCTCGATACTCCAACCATGCGAGGTGTATATGCACAACAGTTCTTTGGTTTGCAGCGGTCTATTCAAACAATAGAGGATTTCAGCGAGTTTGAGCAACGGACTGCCTATTTCGATGGCGATCATGTAACGGCAGCAAAGAAGGGAGTTTTTCAGCCTGACCGGCTCCAGGTAGAAGCTATGGCTGAATTTCAGAGGATGTTGGATTTTCCTCCTGCTCCTATGCTTGATGCGTATGGCATGCTGGATCCTAAACAGAATCCAAAAGAATCAGAGACGCGTGGCCAGGCATTATTCTTCGGGAAAGCTAAATGTGGCGTTTGCCACCCAGCACCTGCCTACACAGATAACAAAAGGCACGATCTGAAACTCGAACGATTTTACGAGCCATGTTTGACCAATGGTGTAATGGCTGCCCCCGATGGTCCTGTCAAGACATTTCCCTTACGCGGTATAAAGGACTCTCCACCATATTTCCATGATGGAAGATTATTAACCCTGGATGATGCAGTAGAGTTTTTCAATCTGATTTTTGAGCTCAAACTTACCCAGGAAGAGAAGAAGGATCTTGTAGCATTCATGCTACGGCTATAAAAAATACTAGAGTGGTGGAGGTCTGAAATAATCAATCGCCAATATACGGCATCCAAAAATTGATTCCCCTCCTTTCCGGCCTCCACCTGATGTTCTCCCGGTTTTCCGTTCAGGTGATATCAAATAGATAAGATATAAGGAGAAATATATGAGAAAAAAAGCGCAGGGGTTTCGAACAATACAGTTGCTCATACTGCTTACCGCAGGATGTGTTTTATTAAGTACTGCCTGTGCACAAGAACCTGTACGCAAAAAAGATACGAAGCGAGAGCCAGCAAACAATAAGACTATAAAGAAGGAAAGCCATTCCCGATCATTGAAAAGCGCTCAATCGCATGAGGAAAAAGTACCTGGCCCAAAATTACCCGAAAACAGGGGACCGACTTTTTATTTTCCTATTATTATCAAAGAGGACTTTCCAACAGTTATGTCCAGGATGAAGGAAGAAAAACCTAAGGTAATGGAAAATCAGAGGAGTTTACTGAATGATCGCTATGACTTAAACGACCATCCGGCTACGGGCGTGACAATGTCCCGTGGTAAACCTATTCAGGAAGGCGTAAGGGTTAAACTACCTGAGCAAATGACCTGGGAAAAGCTATCCGAAATGTCACCCGAAGAAATTCGGAACAATGATTTATTTCCAAAAGGTTTCTTACCTCTTCCCCATGTGAAACATGCAGTTGGAGGTCAGGTTTTTCCGAAGTTCCATAGTGATGAAATACTGAAGCTGGAAAAGCGATCTCTTGAACGGTTTGATGTCGATTTTGATATTCCAGACCATTTTCTGCCAGAATTTCCACCTCCTATTTTCTTAACAACACGGCCATATTTAGGAGATGTATCGCAAGGAAAGCTCCTTTCCCTCAAAAATTACTACGAGATTATGACCGGCATCCTGACACCTGTTCAAATGGAGGGCCTGAGATTACTCCTCACCCCATTCCCACAACAACAATTCAATCAGACCGAGGATAGACTGGTTGAGGAGGCGAGTTTTGGTGTTTCGTGCCTGGACTGCCATGCTAATGGTCACACGAACGGCGCTTTTCATCTTAATCCCGACACCCGTCCTAATGCTGCTCGTCTTAGACTCGATAGCCCAAGTCTGAGAGGGATGTTTAACCAACAGATCCACGGTTCTAAAAGGTCATTAAGGTCTATTGAGGATTTTACAGAATTCGAGCAACGTACAGCATACTTTGACGGTGATACGGTGACTGCGGCCAAAAAAGGAACCAATCTTCCAGATCGCACCAGTCAGGTATCCTTTATGGCACAGATGCAGAATATACTTGATTTTCCACCAGCGCCAAAATTGGACGAATTCGGTATGCTTGATCCGGAAAAGGCATCAAAAGAAGAGCTTCTCGGTCAAACGGTATTCTTTGGAAAGGGACGCTGCGGAAAATGCCATCCTGCGCCATTTTACCTTGATGATAAGATGCATAACCTGAGGGTTGAGCGTTTTTATAATCCACGTATAATTCATGATCAATGGATTACTGCTGAAGGCCCTATTAAAACCTTCACCCTTCGCGGAATTAAAGATTCGCCACCTTATATGCATGATGGCCGGCTTCTGACACTCGAGGATACTGTAGAATTCTTCAATCTTATTCTGAATTTAAAGCTTACTCAGGAAGAAAAGAATGGCCTGGTAGCATTTATGCGCCAGCTATAAAAAATAGCGCGGTGGAGGTCTGAAATAATCAATTACCATCAGGGTCATGCCCACCGGAAAATTGATTCCCCTCCTTTCCGGCCTCCACCCGGTTTTCTTAGTATAATTAAAATTTACTGATGCGTATTTTTGTGAATTAAGAACGCATCGATAACAAAAAAGGAGATTTTTTTATGAAAGATCAGATGAAAATCAGCGAGGATATCACATCCTCAAGTCAGCCATCACAAGAGGAGATTAAAAAATTACCTCAGCAGGGATTTAAATCGGTAGTTAACCTCCGTACCTCAGGAGGAGAAGAAGATATGTCTTTTTCACCTCAGGAAGAGGGGGAACTTGTTCGGGAATCAGGTATGGAATATCTGAATATTCCCGTATCTTCAATAGAAGGGCCTAAGTCAGAACAAGTTGATCAATTTCGCACTGAAATTGAACATATGCCGAAACCGATATTTATTCACTGTCACACAGGAAAACGTTCCGGAGCGCTGGCCATGATATATTTAGCTTTAAAAGAGGGACTGACAGGTGAGGAGGCGCTTCAGAAAGCCGAATCAATGGGTTTTGAGTGCAATGTGCCTGGTTTAAAGGAATTTTTTATAAACTACATCAACCAAAATACCATGGCAGGCAAGAGGTAATGGGATAATTTTATACAAGATACAATTGCTTTTTTCATACAACAGCCAACAATTCCTGAAAAAACAGAGCCAACCTAAGGCAGGGCTTTAACTTCATATGCATCAAGCTAAGGATTTTTGTATCCAGGGAGCCTTCATCCTTAGCCTATAGACCTTCCAGCCCTTCGAGCCTATAATGGTTCTTATGGCTTGTAGTAGCTTGTTCCCAAACTCTGTTTGGGAACACAATTGCCTGGAAACTCTGTTTCGAGATTCCATAGTTCTGAGAGATCATACGATCAGCACCTTCTTGATTCGAGAAACAGAGTTTCTCGGACATGCATGTTCCCAAACAGAGTTTGGGAACAAGTCGGGTAGCGTTTAGCTTGATGCGTATGGGCTTTAACCTTGCCCTACAGATTCCCCAAGAGGTTTATTTTTCAATAAGGAAAGGACATAACAATGTTCCTTGAAACAATTCGTTCTGAAGGACTTGCACACCTATCGTATATTATCGGTGATAAAGGTAAGGCAGCGGTAATTGACCCCCGCCGTGATTGTGATATCTACAGAGATATTGCTTATCAGCACGATACGCAAATTACCCACATTTTCGAAACACATCGTAATGAAGATTACCTTATCGGCTCAAAAGAATTAGCGCACCAGACCGGGGCGGAGATTTATCATAGTAAACATCTTCCTTTTCAATACGGAAACCCTGTATCTGAGGGCGACTGTTTTCTATTGGGAAATTGCATCCTTCGAATACTTGAAACGCCGGGTCATACCTACGATAGTATCTCAATCATTTTAGCTGACAAAAAATTCAGCACGAGAGACCCGATAGCGGTATTTACCGGAGACGCTCTTTTTATCGGTGATGTTGGGCGCACTGATTTTTTCCCGGACAAACCTGAAGAGGTTGCAGATCTCCTGTACAATAGCATTTTTAAAAAGCTCCTTCCGATGGGCGACCAGGTAATTATTCATCCGGCACACGGCGCCGGATCTGTATGTGGCGCCGGTATTGCATCGAGAGATTTTTCAACCCTCGGTTATGAACGCAAGTACAATCCCATCCTTCAGAAGAATCGTGATGAGTTTATCAGGCATAAAGTTAACGAACATCATTATAAACCGCCCTATTTTAAGAGAATGCATAGACTAAACCAGGAAGGCGCACCTTTACTGAAAAACTTACCAAAGCCTGCACCCGGTAACGTTGAAGAATTTGATAAGACGGCTATGAACGAAGAAATGATCATACTTGATGTGCGCAGTCCAGAGGCATTTGCAGGGGCGTATATTCCCGGTAGTATTGCAATTCCTTTAGAAATGGTTCCTTCTTTTGCCGGTTGGTTTCTGCCGTACGATAAGCCAATTGGATTAATTGTTGACGGGTACGATCAGGTAGAGACTGCTGTCCGGTATTTAATACGAATCGGATATGATACTATTTTTGGTTATCTTGAAAAGGGAGTGCATAAATGGGAAATCAGCGGCCGTAAGTATGAAAGCATTCCTACTGTTTATGCAGGAGAAATTATACGGCGTATAAATACTAAAGAAGATTTCACTCTTCTGGATGTCCGGAGTAAAGAAGAATTTGAAAGAGGCCACTTGCCGAATGCTGTCAATGTTTATGTAGGTGAACTGCCTGACAATTTAGATAAAATTCCCGGAGACCATCACCCATTAACCGTATTTTGCAGCACCGGAAAAAGAGCTACCATTGCTGCTTCGCTCTTAAAAAAGAATGGATTCGAAGAAGTAGAAAATTGGCTGGGCTCAATGACTGCGTGCTCTGCGATCGGTTGCCCTATCGTAACCTAGAGATAACTGAAAGAAAAACACCCCTGATCATGGTTCTCTCATTCGGTATTTATATAAATCATACAGGAGGCTATCTTTGATAGGAGAGAGATGGAGGGCGAGACTTTAGCCTTGCCCTACAGAACGGAATAGAAAAAATTTTTTTGACAGAATTTATAGAATTTCAAGAGAAAGGTGGTGATACCTATGTGTATGAGTTGTGGTTGTGGTGAGGCAAATGCTGATCATGGGAACAAGGATCATATTACCATGGAGGACATTGAAAAAGCAGCAAAAGCAGCCGGAACGACGCCAGAGGAAGTTGTGCAAAACATACAACATACCGTACAAGAGCAAAAGAAAAGTAAACAATAACCCGTTTGATTCATTCTGACGGCGGGACACCTCATGCTGAATGGGATAAGGTATCGAATACTCCATGAGATGGTATTCATTGTGCGGTAATAAAAACACACTGTTGGCCAACCCAGGCCATGAAGCGCCCAATAACCCTAGCGCTTCACTCCACGGCCGGGCGAAGATATACCGCCCGGCCTCTCCTTATGTAAGATTTGCAATGAAATAATTCACTTAAAATCTCTCAACAATTTCTCGTTTACTTTACACGAAGTTACCGGTATACTAGCAATGAAACATCTGAATTAACCCCTGAAATTTAATTCAAGTATAGGGTTAAACGTGTATTCTATCAGCCAGTATCACTTTCATGAATTTAAGATCACACCAGGACATCGGGCAAATTATGCCACCCTCTGTAATTCTGAATTTAAAACAAACCAATGGGGCATGAAATACTCTCCTGCCAACAACTATTCGAGAGAGTATAAGATCCTCTCACTCTTCTCACATCCTCAAATCCCCGGGAGATACAAGGAGGGAAATGATATCATGTATAAGGATGGTAAATCGGTGATAGCCCAAAACTATCTTATTATGACGCACTTCGGGGGGGAAGACATTGTTGAATATTACCGGAAAAAGGATTTGCCGGACCAACGTGAAATCGGACACGTGATTCAATATTTTTCTCACGCTACGTTACCCTTACAGCACATCCATTCCAAAGGATATATTCATTCGGATATCAAACCGGGCCATCTCATTCTGAATCCTTGTACTGGTACGGTAGCGCTGATAGATCTTGAATGTACTATAAAAACAGGGGAAATTATTTGTGGTATGAGCAAGGAATATGCCTCACCGGAACAAAAACAGATGATCCGATTATTACGGAATCTCACTGATGGCGAAAACGAAAAATCTGTGCTGCAAAAAGTCCAACTGAATCCAACTTCTGACCTTTATTCTATCGGCCTGATTCTTTATCAGGTTTTAACACAAAAATTATGGCAAGAGGCAAATATCCCCCCAAAAGAAATCAACAAAACCGTTCCGGATAAATTAGACAGAATTATTTTAGGACTATTGGAGGAAGACCCTAATAATCGCATCTATTCCGCAGAAACATTAAAAGCCGAATTAGAAGCAGTATAGCTTTTATAAAGCAAGTATCTTTTTGGCGAATTCATTCCGTTTCATCTTTTCAGACAATCTTTTAGGTTTATTTCCTTCATGAAGAATAACGTATTTTTCCTGTATCATGTCACAGTGTGGTATGTCACATTCCTGTGTCATGCCACACGGATTCATTAGTATTTTACCAGCATCATTTTTATTAAATTTCATATCGTACGATAAAGCTTATAATCTTTTTTTTATTCTAAATTATTATAGCAGTACGTAAATACCATAGATTTCTCAGCCTTTGTAGCTCACTATGTTATTCTATTATTGACTTATTACGTAATAAAATTCAGTGATTCTATTAATTTGAGAAAGAAGGTTTTTAGGAATTTTCCTGACAAGATGCAATATTTTATAATTTTTTTATAGTTTGGTATGCCATTTTCTCCATATTCCCTGATCAAAAAATAGTATTTGTCCGTTAATTTATGAGATCTTTATAATTTTTGTTTGTTGGATGTTGTTTGTAAACTTTTATAATCACCTCTCATTCTTCTCCCTCACCTTATTGGAACTATCCAAAAAATCTGAATAAGAAATACTAGTCTGAGTGGTAGTAAAAAATTTAAGATTTACGCATTCACTAACAAATACCATAGTAACAGCACACCGAATAAGAGAAATTTTCTCATACCATGAGATTTATTTTCTGAATTATTTAATTCCTTAACATTTTACACAAAGGAGACATCGTATGGCTTTTAATCCCTTAAAAGAAAAAGGAATGCCTATTGAAAAACAGTTTAAAAACTGGAATGAATTGAATACCAAACCGTATGATAAGAATACCATTCATCCTTATGCAAGGACAGCCGGAATATTAATGAACGGGGTTGAGGTAGAAGGCGCCTTGTTTTCCCATCAGTTTGCCAGACATACCGATGATATGGAACTCAAGAAGAAGTTAGCATTGGTAAGAAGAATAGAGCAGTGCCAACAGAAAGAGATAAACTGGATGATACCCGCAAATGAGTCAAATCTAGAGGTAACCATAGGTTACGAGCAGGTTGCCGTTGACCTGACTGCATACCTGGCTGAAAATGAAAAAGACCCCTATGTGAAACAGGCATTTGATTTTGGACTCCTGGAGGATTTTGATCATCTCTACCGCTATGCAAATCTTATGAAACTTACCATGGGAAAGGAAGCATCATCGGTTACGAAACAATATACAGAAATAACCGTAGGGAGACCAACGGCGCTGGAACACCGTTATCCTTTTGACGACGTAAGAAGATATGCCGACAAGAATACGGCAGACCCGATGACCATCCTCCATATTCTAACGCTTCTTTCGGGTGAACAGCAGACAATGAACTTTTATATGAATATAGGCAATAGGATAGAGGATCGCACAGGAAGAGGTCTTTACCTTGAAATTGCCCAAATTGAGGAACAACACGTAACCCACTATGAGTCTTTGCTTGATCCAAAAATGAGCTGGTTTGAGCAGGCGTTTTTTCATGAATTAACCGAATGCTGGCTGTACTACTCATTGATGCAAAATGATTATGACGACAGATCGAAGAGGGTTTGGGAAAAGAATCTTGCCATGGAAATTGAACATCTCAAGCTGGCTGCGGATATGATAAAAAAATACGAAAACCGTGATCCGCAAGAGCTTATCCCTTTCGGATTCTCTCATCTCTTGTTATTTAAGTCTAATATAGCCTACGTAGGACATATACTGAGAACTCAGTATAATTACAATGCCATGGATACGGAATTTGTCCCCGGAGAACGTGTTCCCAAAGATCACAGATACTATAAGCACCAGGAAATACTGAATGCAGGAGGCGTTCCAAGCCAGGAGGTTATTGAAAGGATCATCGATAAGGAAGGACACGATTACAGGCAAGAACTGGCAGGACCGCATCCTGTTGAAGAGTACAGAGAGAAAATGGCCGTAACATAAATTTATATCCGGCTCGTTCAGGATGTAATATCCTATTGGCCGTAGCAATGTTGTTTATAGGGGCGAAGCATTTGCAAGATACAGGGCACATGAAGATGTGCCTGTTCCACAACCAGCAAATGCTTCGCCCTTATGTATTATATATATAAGCAATGAGGGTCTTCTCTGGCGTGAAAACAACCAAAAATATTTTGTCTCCCCTCTTTCACTGCCAAAACGTCGCTTAGGGAAATAAAGGAAATAATTATGAAAACAGGAATTGGGAATCATCACGAGTGCCGGTTTCGACGATTCGTTGTGGGAGATCAAGGTTTGCAAAAGTTCCGATTGCCTCGAACTTTACATAGCCCAAAGTCCGGTAAGGAGAAGCGTCGAAAGACAGATGATTCCGATGATGAATTGCCACCGGCAAACACCAAACCGCTCTCAGCGATCGTACAGTCGCTTGAAGACCGCAATCAGGGCGTCATCACGAATGTCGAATTTGATGAGGGGCTTTGGGAAGTCGAACTTCGCGAAGACGGCAGGAAGATCAAGTTATATATCGATCCCAAGACTGGAGAGACAAGACGTTGAGTAGAGAGAACAGACAAAGCTATTTAGCACCCCAGGGAAATCGCATAAAATTATCACAATAGCATCTTAAGACCTTAAGACTGTGCTTATACCCATTTAATTCTTCTTTAATAAAAAAATATTTAGCAACCGATGAAATGAGAATTTCCTCTACCCTATGCTCTTCCGTAAATTTCAGTCATCCTGAGGAGTTTTTGTGTTATGTGCGGGTCCAATTGTGTAGGTAAAAGTCTCCATAGCCAATTCTTTTGCGTGGTAGCAGGGTAATTCATGCGAGTTTCCTCGCCAAGGCCAAGAATATCCTGCATAGGAAAGATTACTAAATTTGCAACAGACGCCATTGCAAGTCTGATAAATTCCCAATGGACATCTTGCACAGATACTTCCCGTCCAATGTATCGAAACAACCTTTCTTTATCCTCCTGCGTAGCCTCTTTCTCAAACCATCCTTTTACTGTGTTGTTGTCGTGAGTTCCGGTATACACCAGACAATTCTTTATATGATTGTGTGGCGCATAGGGATTTGTAGGGAGATCCCAGCCAAAGGCAAAGAGAAGCACCCGCATGCCGGGAAAGTCAAAATGGCGAATAATTTCTCTTACGTCAGGAGTAATGGTACCAAGGTCTTCGGCAATAATGGGAAGATAAGGGAAATGTTTCAGGAGCGTGGTAAACAGATTTTCCGCCGGCGCCTCAACCCAACGCCCGTGAATAGCTGTTTTTTCTGTTGAGGGGACTTCCCAATATGCAATAAAGCCACGGAAATGATCTATTCGTATCATGTCAAAGAGATGTAAATTCTGCTGTATTCTTTGAGTCCACCAGGTATACCCTGTCTCTTTTAATCTATCCCATCGATATACAGGATTACCCCAGAGCTGCCCTGTCTTGCTAAAGTAATCGGGAGGTACACCCGCAACACAGTATGGTTGTTTTTTTTCATTAAGTTTAAATAAATCAGGATTAGCCCAAACATCTGCGCTATCATGGCACACGTAAATAGGCATGTCGCCGAATATCTGGATGCCGCGATTATTACAATAGCTTTTGAGTGAAGACCATTGTTGAAAGAACAAAAACTGAAGAAACTTTTCCATGGTAATTCTATCGTGATGCTGTTCTTTAAACATTTGTAAAGATTCTGGTTGTCTATCCCGTATTTCCCACGGCCATTCACTCCAAGCCTGTCCGTGAAAATAATCTTTCAGTGCGATAAAAAGCACAAAATCTTCAAGCCAGTATGCGTTTTCAAAACAAAATTTTTCATATTCATAGGTATTACTGCTATCTTCCTTGAAACGTTCATACGCCTGGTAAAAGAGCTTTTTTTTATATACCATGGCCTTATGGTAGTCAGCCTGATTATCCGGGAAATCCGGAGTATCTTCAACATCGCTTTTTTCGAGGAGACCGTTCCGGATCATAAGATCCGGGCTGATAAGCAAAGTATTACTTGCAAAAGCAGATACGCTATTATAAGGAGAATTACCATGGATTAAATCGGTAGGATTTAACGGAAGTATCTGCCAAAAACTTTGTTTGGTTTCTGCAAGGAAATCTGCAAACTTATAGGCCCATGTACCAAGATCACCAATTCCATACCGTGATGGGAGTGAAGTAATGTGAAGCAGAATACCGCTACCCCTTCTTTTCATATTTCTCCTCGTTTATAAATCTTACAAAATCCGGTTATATCCGTTTAAATGTATAGGAAATTCAACCTCTTCGCTTTTCGTGAAAAAGATTTTTATCTGGCAGATTCATTGCCTGTTTCATGGATCTGAGAAATGAAAATTATCACGCAATGGCCTCTTTTGTCAGCCTCTCGGCTGTTTTAATTATATCCTCAAGATCCTCCGGAGATCTTGTTTCTACATAAAATCTAACCTTTGGCTCAGTACCGGATGGTCTTATTAAGAGCCATGAACCATCCTCGAATACAATCTTTAATCCATCAGTAGTTATCACATCCTTAATCTTTTTGTTATTTTTTCCAACAGCTATTTTGTTTCCCGGGAAAAGTTTATTATTAAGACTTAACAGTTTTTCAAGAAGCGCTGTGCCTGTCAGATGACGCTCAACCATTATCGATGCCTTTTCAGGATAATAAGCTCCAAATTTCTCTTCAAGTTCGCTCAGATACTCGCTGACATTTTTCCGGATGACTGCCATCATCTCGATTGCCAGTAAAAGACCAAACATAGCATCTTTTTCGAGCGTATGGTTATAACCCGATATCCCATCGCTCTCTTCGTATGAGACAATAGCGCGCTCTTTTGCATTCGGGCGCATGTATGGCCTGAAGTTTTTGAAACCAACGACTGTCTCCCTTACCGGAATACCGAGCTTATCGGCAATAGCATTTCCAAAGTTGCTGGTAGCTACAGACTTTACCAGAACACCGGAAATATTCTTGTACGTATGCAAAAAATGCAGAGCCATAGCTCCAAAGTGGTTCATAGAAATATCCGCTTTCCCATCGGTAAATCTTATCCGGTCGCCGTCAGGATCCATTATTACACCTAATTTAAACCTGCTTTCACTCTTTTCCAGGGAATTGAGCACCAATCGCATATTCCTTGGCGAGGGTTCCGGGGGTATACCTCCGAACAGGTAGTCATCTTCAGTCCTTAAATATTTTATCTTGGGACTTTCTCCCAGCAGCATGTTTGGTCTTCCCCTTGTAGCGCCGTGAACATGGTCAATACAGATAAAACAATCTTCCTCTTTTATAAAACGCCTTATCTTCTCAATGTCCAAAGTGCCACGTTCCCTGAGAAAATCCTCATAAAGCTGTATCGTATTTATTTCCTGGAAACCTTCGGGCTTTACCTCTTCTATCATTGCATTCTCTGTCATCAGTATATTTGCATTTTTCTCTATAATGTCTGTTATTTCGGCGCCCGCAGGACCACCATCAGACGGGTTAAATTTAAACCCCGAATAATTAGCCGGATTGTGTGAAGGAGTAAGGTTTATGGAGCATGCTGTATTCAACATCGTGATGGCAGCAGAAAATTCAGGCGTAGTAGCTTCGTCTGCATAATAGACTTTTATCCCTTCTCTTGTAAGTAACCCCATTACTGACGAGGCAAATTCAGGCCCTAAGAACCTGTTATCATGACCTACAATCACCCCGCGTTCCCTCATATCATCAAAACCCTTTACCCCCAATGCCTCCATCAATCTCGCTCCACCGGTCTTGAACATCTCAATAATTGCACTCGTTACCACACGCACATTGTGAAAGGTGAAATCCGTACCTATCTCACCCCTCCAGCCTGAAGTTCCGAAAACGATCTTTGCTGGTGCAGTATTTTCTCCTGCAAACCTTTCTATCTCTTTCAAAAGATCTGCGTTCTCTTTTACATTCGAAAGGATAACCTTCCAGCATCCCGCTGCATCATGAAAATCGTTTCTTTTCATATTACTCCTCCCTGGTAGTATCATGCATTGATTTGATATAAATCAATACGATAAAAAGCTTTTTCTCTTAATTCTCTTATATCTTTTCTTAACATCTTTTTACCCAATATTCCATCTTATTTTGTCTATTTTACGGTAAAGTAATGTGATTGTGTTGAATTTGATTTGATAGGAAGTCAGGACAGAGAAAATTAGCTTTAGCTTATTTTAGGGTGTTTTGGTGAATTGTGTTCACAATTAGTTCACAGTTTCTGCGCAAAACCTTTATCCTGGGAATTTCAGGTTGCCTGGCAAGGCTAAAGCCTCGCCCTACATCGACTCCGTGAGTGTTTCCCTGGTAAATGTTGATCACGATACCGGAGAGCATGTGGTTTACAAAACTTCGTCTCTGCTATATGCTATCTGGTTTCAATCGTCGATCACTATAGATAGCTATACTTATTATTAACAAACGATATCAGTACCAAAATCCTTTATTAAGAGGCTAGTCACCCTTTATATCTGTAGGGATTCTGGTATTTTTATCGAGCTGTGAAATTTCTTCTATCTCCTTTTTACTTCCAGCCCCCAGAGTCTTAAACTTTCGCGCAGAAGGGAGTATGCGTCCCTCAAAAGAAGCTATGGCTGCATTATATGCTTCTACAGCCTTTCCAAGAGATCCGCCAAGTTTCGACAGATGCTCAACCATAGTTGCAATACGCTCATGAAGCTCCTGGCCAAGCTCACTGATCCTCTGGGCATTTTCTGCTACCTGCTCTTGCCGCCAGCCATAATGTACAGCCCGTAATAACGCAATCAGTGTTGTTGGCGTTGCCAGGATAACCCGCTGTTTGACCCCTTCTTCGATCAGGGCCGGGTCATGTTCCAGCGCCGCGCTGAAAAACGTTTCTCCCGGAAGAAAGAGGATTACGAATTCAGGTGTAGGCTGAAACTGGTCCCAGTAAGATTTTGCGCTTAATTTTACTATGTGAGACCGGAGCTGTTGTGCATGGTCTTTCAGTTTCGATAAACGATGGTCGTCACTTACGCCTTCCAGCGCATCAAGGTAAGCTTGAAGAGGGGCCTTGGCATCAACAATAATATTTTTACCCCCAGGCAATCGCACGAGAATATCCGGCCGCAATCTTCCTTCTTCCGTTGTCACCGATTGTTGTTGGTAAAAGTCACAATACTGGAGCATACCAGCTATTTCAACTACCCGCTTCAGTTGAATTTCTCCCCAGTGACCTCGTACTGTTGGTGTTCTGAGCGCCTTAACGAGATTACCGGTCTCAGATTGCAATTTCTCCTGGGTATATATCAGCGATTTGACCTGCTCCGTCAGGCTTCCATATGCTTGCTGACGGGAGTTCTCCAGATCACGGATTTGGATATCTACCTTTTCCAGCGACTGTTTAATGGGTGTAACGAGATTTTCTACAGCCTTTTGTCTCTGTTCGAGATCGCTTTTAGCTTCGGTTTGATACTTCTCCAGAGTAATCTTTGCCAACTCCAGGAATGATTGGTTGTTGCTCTTCAGCGCTTCAGCCGAAAGCGCTTTAAAGGCGTCACTCAGCTTTTTCGTGGCGTCATTCAGGATTGCTACTTTTTCATCGGCTGCTTTCCGTTCGTGTTCAAGCGTGGTTTCCAACCGTGTTACTGTTTGATTAAGCTCAAATACCGTTTCGTTCTTTTGGTCAAGATCGGTACAGGCGCTTAGCAGATCCTGTTGGACTAGAGCAAGCCGTTCGTGTAGCATTGCCTTATGTGATCTGCCAATCAACCAAACAATCACGCCGCCTGTCAAAATTCCAGCAATTGGAGCGGCAATCAGCCAGAGAATTTCCATAATTCTATACCTAAGAATTTTCTCTATGAAGGTGTACTCAGGTCATTGCGAGGGGTTTTTCCGAAGCAATCTCTCCTGAAACATGCAAAGGATTGCTTCGGACAATACCCTCGCAATGACCGGTGGGATAGCCTTTCCTCTATTGAGGATATGTTCGATTTCATCCTTGAAATACTATAGCTAGAAATACTACAGTAGTTATTCTTTTGCTGCTTATGTTAATTTGATAGTTAAGCTGAGGCATACCGTACTTCTAGTAAATTTATCTATATATACCTTCAGATTATATACCAAAAAGAGTCTCATTACTAAAAATTATCTGATAATCTGGAAAAAATCGAGTGTAAAATATTGTTATAGATTTGGTTTTTATGAACGCTAGCTTTTCAAAAACTTCTCAAACCGGTCTATCCCCTTCTCGATACATTCCATAGAGGTCGCATAAGAAATCCTTATGTAGTCATCTAATCCGAAAGGAGCGCCAGGGACAAAAGCAACATGTGCTTTTTCAAGTAATACGTTAACTAAATCGAATGAATTTGTTACGAATTGTCCACCAATTTTCTTATGGTACAGTTCAGATACCTTCGGAAATACATAAAATGCGCCCTGAGGAAGTAAACAAGATACTCCTGGTATACTGTTAAGACGCGATACAATATATTTTCTGCGTTTATCAAATTCACGCACCATAGTATCTACAGAATCCTGATTACCCCTGAGCGCTTCCAATCCTGCCATTTGAGTAATGGAATTAGCGCCAGATGTAGTATGGTCCTGAATATTTATTGCCGCTTTGATGACCTCTTCCGGCCCAGCGGCGTAACCTAAACGCCAGCCGGTCATAGAATATACCTTCGAAAAACCGTTTATCGTAACAACCCTTTTATAGCATTCATCACTAAAGGTTGCCGGGCTAACATGGAGCGCCCCGTCATACAGAATTTTTTCATAAATTTCATCTGAAATGACGTAAAGTCCTTTTTCTACAGCAAAACCAACAATTTCCCGAAATTCTTTTTCTGTATAGACCATGCCGGTGGGATTGCTGGGGCTGTTCATGAAGAGTAATTTAGACTTGGGTGTAATAACCTTTGCCAGAGATTCCCGGGTAATTTTGAAATGTTCTTTATCTGTAGTTTTCAGAAATACGGGGGTAGCGCCTGCCATGGTTACCATTTCCGGGTAGCTTACCCAATAGGGTGAGGGAATAATAGCCTCATCCCCCGTATCACATACTACGAGAACGATATTGAGAATGGATTGTTTTGCCCCTGCAGATACGATAACTTGTGAAGGATTGTATTTCAGACGGTTATCTTTGAGAAGCTTCTCGCAGATAGCTTCCTTTAATGCGGGCGCTCCTGCAGTCGGTGTGTATTTGGTATAACCATCTTTAATAGCCTTAATGGCTGCATTCTTAACATTTTCCGGGGTATCGAAGTCTGGTTCTCCCGCGCCAAAATTAGTTACATCGATACCTTTTGCCACCAGTTGTTTTGCCTTGGCTGTAATGGCAAGTGTTGCGGACGTATGTACTTCCCTGGCAATTCTTGATAACGCCATATATAAATATCTCCCTTTCTCATGATAAGTTTATTTCTGTAGCTTGATTTGAATACCATCTTATGCCCGTATGAATCTTTCTGTATCTTATTGGTTTACCTGTTTTTTATAATGGAAACATCTTACCCGGATTTAATATACCGTTGGGGTCCAATAACTGTTTAATATCTTTCATAATACGTAACTCATGAGGGGGTATCTCAAGAGGCATAAAATCCGATTTTACATTTCCAATGCCATGCTCCCCGGAAATTGTTCCGCCGAGTTCGATCGTATTGAGGAGTATCTCCTCAATCATCCTTTTTGCTGTTACTTGTTGATCTTTTTCCTTATAGAGAACGTTAACATGAATGTTACCATCCCCAATATGCCCGAAGTTCGCAACTTTTAGCGAAGGATATCGTTTATGGATTTCATCTATCCGTTGCAATATTTCTAATATCTGGCTACGCGGCACGCATATGTCCTCATTAATCTTAAAGGCAGCAATAGTATAGAGTGCGGGAGAGATAGCACGCCTTACTTCCCAGAGAATATCGCGTTCTTTGGCATTCTTTGCAGAAACAACCTTGAGTGCCTGATTTTCAGTGATAATTCTTTCTATAAGGGATGTCTCTATGTTAACGCTTGTCTCTTTCCCGTCGATATCGATAAGCAGAATCGCATGTACATCTTTTGGTATTTGAAATTCCTGTTTATATCCCTGAATACAGTCGATGCTTGATTTATCGATAAACTCAAGCGCCCTGGGGAGTAGATTATTCAAGATAATTTGATTTGCAGTTCTCACTGCCTGCTCGGGGGTTGTAAAAAAGGCTAAGAGCGTTTCAATCTTTTCCGGAAGAGGGAGTAATTTTACGGTAATCTGGGTGAAAACTCCCAGGGTACCTTCGGAGCCGACAAACAAACGGGTAAGATCATAGCCGGTGACACTTTTTAAGGTCTTACGGCCCGTGTGGATAATGCTTCCGTCAGCAAGGACTACCTCCAGCGATAAAATATAATCTCTGGTAACACCATATTTTAAACCGGTAATTCCACCGGAGCATTCTGCTACATTGCCGCCCAGGGTAGAAAATGCAGCACTGGCAGGATCGGGTGGGTAAAAGAGCTTATGTTTTGCTACCTCGCTTTGTAAGGTATGGGTAACAACTCCGGGTTCAACCGTGGCAGTAAGGTTCTCTGGAATAATTTCCAGTATTTGGTTCATACGGCTGAAATCCAATACCATTCCACTTTGAATAGGAACTGATCCACCGGTTAGTCCGGAACCTGCGCCGCGAGGATAAACCGGTATTTTATACTCATTTGCGAGGCACAAAATGCCGGATACCTGTTGAGTGTCTTGCGGCCGTAGAACAACATCTGGAATGCATTTTTGTTTGGAACCATCATATGCATAACATATCCGTTCCTCAAGGGAATAAAGGACATTCTCTTTTCCTATAAGCCGATTCAGCTCATCGGTAAGCCTGTGAAGCTTTGTTTGCGTGGCGTTTGACACTAAAAACTCCGTAGTATGACCTCATAAAAAACCATGTTAGCAAGCATTACACCATTTACTTTATTCTTGTATCCAAATGAAGATATCCATGGGAAATTACGTAAGGCTTGCAGTGCTTAGTGAAATTATTAAGGCGGCATGAAATTTTATTTTTCAATAATTAAATTAGTATTTCTCTGTAACATATCTTTTCTGTAACATATCTTTATAGAGAAATGGTGGATTCCATATCAATAAATGTATTAATTTAGTAAATTTAGGAAAATAAGTCAAATCCTTTTCCAGTTGAAAATAATGCATCGAATTGCTATAACCCTTTTTTACAAGAAAAGGTTTTCAGTAAGACCTGTTAAATAGAGTTGTTTTAGAATTGACACGATAATAAAATATAAGTATTATTTAATGATTTAAAAATTCAAAAATACGATACTATTAAGGGGAAATATTATGGATTCCCTACTTAACTAGAAGAATACTGAATACATGAGAGATTCGTGATACTTTACGAGAAAATATGGGCATTATACCTGTAGATACAGATATACTTATTATTGGTGGAGGGGCAGCAGGCTGTTTTGCTGCCGTGGAGATATATAAACGATCTCCAAATTGCCGGGTGGTAATTATGGAAAAGGCGCATATTGAGCGCAGCGGTTGCCTGGCTATGGGATTGAATGCTATTAATGCGTATTTAAACCCCGGTCAAACACCAGAATCATATGTCTCATTTGTAGAACGACAGTTTGAGGGAGTTATAAGAAAGGATCTTGTGTATAGTATTGCACAAGGATTAAATGAGGTCGTTAAGGATGTAGAAGAGATGGGCCTTCCTATTGAGAAGAATGAAGATGGTACGTACCGGAGAAAAGGAAAGCGCAGTATCCGTATTTTTGGCGAGCGGTTAAAACCCATCCTTGCAGAGGCCGTTAAAAAGACCCCTGCTCAGGTGCTCAATCGTGTTGTTGCAACAAATTTCATATATAACGGCAAACGTGTTTGCGGGGCATTTGGATACGGGGTGAGGGATAGTATGCTTTATGTAATTCGGGCAAATGCCGTTATTGTAGCTACCGGAGGGGCGTCTGGTATATACCGGCCCAATAATACCGGCGAAGCACGCAACCTGATGTGGTACTGTCCCTGGAATGCAGGAACGGGATATGCCATGGGGATACGTATCGGGGCAGAAATGACCAGCTTTGAGAATCGGTTTATTGCCTTACGGGTAAAAGACGTACATGCGCCAACAGGTACGATTGCCGTCGGAGCGGGTTCGCGGCAAATCAATGCGCGCGGAGAGGATTATCTGGAGCTCTATTACAAGCATTTGGGCGGGAATAAATGTCTCACCCAGCACAGGCTCCTTGCTACGGTGGAAGAAACAAAAGCGGGTCGGGGACCGTGCTTTTTAGATACGACAACTTTAAGTGAAGCAGAGGAGAGGAGATTAAAAGAGGATTTTTTAAGTATGAATCCTCAAATTATTCTTTTATGGGCAAGCGAAGGTATGAATCCAAAAAAAAGACCTGTAGAAGTACAGGGGACAGAGCCCTTTATTGTTGGTGGTCACTGCCAATCGGGATATTGGATAGATAAAGAAAGAAGGACAACCATACCAGGCCTTTATGCAGTCGGAGAGGTAGCAGGCGGGGCGCCAAAGAAATACGTAAGTGGAAGTTGGGTTGAAGCACGTATTGCCGCAGCAACTGCTTTAGATGATATACAGGGAAGAAATCTGGAAGATGTAGACGATGAAATAATCCAAAAAGAGAAAGCCAGAGTCCTTGCCCCTCTCATGAAAAAGTCTGGTATATCACCGCAGCAGGTAAGGGAACGCCTTCAAAAGATTATGGATGAGTTTGCAGGTGGTGTCTCTATGAGTTACGCGCTCCATGAAGAGCGGTTGATCGAGGCAAGGCGATTACTAAAACCTTTAAAAGAACACAGAAAAGATATCGTAGCAGTAAATAATTATCATCTGATTGAGGCTTTGGAATGTATTGATAGGATTGATGTCGCAAGGGTATTGGTAGAGCATCTGATCTACCGCAAGGAGACGCGATGGGCATGCTATCAGACACGGTTAGATTATCCCGGAAAAGACGATAACCGATGGCTTGTTTTTGTTAATTCAGTATATAATCCGGATACAGATGAGATAAAAATGATAGAAAGGCCGTTGTGCTCATGAGTATCTTTATCGATGAAAATATTTGTAATGGATGTAAAGGATTGCCTGAGGCGCGATGCGAACGCATTTGCCCGGGAGATCTATGCTACCGTAAGGAAAATATGAAAGCGGCAATTCGTGATCAGTCGGCTTGCTGGACATGCGCCTGTTGTGTGAAGGAGTGTCCTGTTCAGGCAATTGAGCTAAAATTGCCTTTCCAGGTCTGTAGTAGCGGCGCTTCCCTGAAAGCACGGTTGAAGCGTGATAAAACGATTTGGACGATCCGTGATGCCGATGGGCATCAAGAGGAATTTATTATTCAGGCAAAGTGTTTGAAAGGAGATACATAAAAGATGGTTAAGAACATTGCTCCGCATGGGGGGAAACTCATTAATAGGATTGTATCCATGGAGGAGCGTGAGATACTGTTGGATAAGGCTATGCATTATGATATGAAAAAAATCCAGCTTAGCTCTCGTGAGATGTCAGATCTTGATATGATTGCCGTTGGAGCAATGAGCCCCCTGCAAGGATTTATGGGCAAAGCGGATTATGATAACGTGGTAGATAATATGCGTTTATCGAATGGTCTGCCGTGGTCAATTCCGATTACTCTCTCAGCAACGAAGGATGAGGTTGAAGGCCTTAAGCCAGGCAAGGATATTGCCCTTGTTGACCAGGCCAATGAGGTTATTGCCGTTCTCCATCTGGAAGAAATTTTTCATCATGATAAGCCAAAAGAATCTTTAGAGGTCTACGGTGTGGATGACAGAAAGCACCCCGGTGTAGATTGCGTGTACAAAATGGGTGATTATCTTTTGGGCGGCAAGGTTAGTGTCGTTACCAGGGCAAAGCCTGGTGATTTTTCAGCTTACAGGTTAGATCCGGCAGAGACAAGAGCCCTTTTTGTAAAAAGAGGCTGGAAACGGGTTGTTGGATTCCAGACACGGAATCCGGTGCATCGCGCCCATGAATATATCCAAAAATGCGCCCTCGAAGTTGTAGACGCTATTCTTTTGCATCCTTTGGTAGGGGAAACAAAAAGCGATGATGTTCCTGCGGATGTAAGGATTAAGAGTTACGAGGTTCTTTTAGAAAAATATTATCCCAAAGACAGGGCAATGTTAGCCGTTTTTCCTGCTGCAATGCGGTATGCAGGACCGCGGGAAGCAATCTTCCATGCGCTCGTAAGGAAAAATTACGGTTGTACACATTTTATTGTAGGTAGGGATCACGCTGGTGTGGGTAATTATTATGGGACGTTTGATGCCCATTATATCTTTGATGAATTTGATATTCATGAGATAGGAATTACACCATTATTTTTTGACCACACGTTTTACTGTAAGTCTTGTAATGGTATGGCTTCTTACAAAACATGCCCTCACGATTCAGCCAATCACGTTATTTTAAGCGGAACAGAAGTTCGCAGGATGTTAAGCTCCGGAGAGGCTCCTCCTCCCACCTTTACCAGAGCAGAGGTAGCAAAAGTATTGAGCGAATATTATCAAAAGTTAAAATAGAGAGAAAAGCTTATTACCGCAGAAAAAGCTAAGGTCGCAAAGATTACAAAAGAGTAAAAACCAAGGTTTTTACTCTTTTGTTTTCTCCGCATTCTCTCTGCGATTTACGATCGAACCTTCCCTGCAAATATGCTATAACCCTTTTGCAACGGTTATACTTCTTGTTGCGACAAAAGATTTGGTGGTAATCAGGTCTTGATTATCACGTGCAACTATTGTTATTACATTAGGACCTTCCTTTAGCGGGACATCCTTAGCAATCTCAAGCCGGATTTGTTCTTTTGGGGTGGCATTTCTATTAGATTTGAAAAAGACCTTATCATTATTGACTAAGATGTAGGCATGCTTCACCTGTATATCATCTTCTATGGCCACGGATATTGGCAATTGATCGTTCCCGAATAATAAATTTGATAAGGATTTATTTAAGGTGATTATTGGGGGCGTCCGCTGTATGAAGGGATCTAAATTACCTGGTTTATTTTCTTTGCCATTTAATTCGGCGGCATCTTTTACCGAGAGCCATCCGTATCGGCCGTCGGGTAATTTTATACGGAGCCATTCATTATTTTTCGCATCAGATACCAGAACGGTACCCTCTTTTATTACAGATAAGACCGGAGAATCAAACGACATGCCTCCATACAAAGGCGTATGATTTTTCTTTATTTTCAGGTTCGTAGTAACCGGTGTTATCTTCGATTTGCTTCCAATAATAGGAAGATTAAGCTTATTGGATAGAAACGTTCCAAAAATCATATCAGAAATAATTAAATCCACACTGAAATTACCCGAAGGTATTGTCTCTTTAACAAAGAGCGATAATTTTACCTCTTTTTTTTCTCCCGGGTTTAATGCCCCGATTTCCACTCGTCCATTTTTTATTAAGACTTCTTTGTTGCTTAAATCTCTTAAAGTAACCACATTTTTCTCAGACGGGCCTTCCCCTATATTTTTTACCCACACGAACAAATCAATATCCTCCCCTGTCTGAATTAACCCGTCTCCATTATTTACAGATGCATCCTTTTCATGATCCAGGATCTGATAGGAATAGGCAAACAGAGGTCTGGGCAATGCTTCCGTAACAATATTTAACTTAATATCCTGAGGGTTGTGTTGGTTTAATTCTTCAAACTTAATAACGATCTCATCTTTCCGGTCCAGCGAATTTTTGGGAACATCTATTGTTGTTGTATACGATTTCGTTATTCCTTTATCTATTTTCCCAAAAATAAACTCAAGCTTATCGAAAAGCCCGTTCTTACTCGATGAAATACCATGCAGTTGATAGAGTGGCGCCTCACCGGTATTGGTCACATTTACGGTGAGAGTTATCTTATCACCGGCTTTAACCTGTCCATTTGATGGTGCGGTAGAAAAAGTAACGTTCGATTTAGCTACTCCTGAACTTGTGCCTTTTGACCAGTCAATATCTAACTTTTGAAGCGCCTGTGCTATTTTCTCTTCTTCCAGTCTGGCTGTTTCTTCCACAATAGGCAGAGAGTTTTTTAAGAACGTTTCCCGTTCCCATTCAGAGGCTCTCGCGAGTAATTTCCTGGCAAAGAGAACATGAAAGTCTTTATTAAAATCAGGGAGTTTATAAGGATCATCAAGCTCTTCTGGCTCTTCTGGTTCTATCTCGTGGATTTTCTTCTTCTCAGTAGTTTCCAGGAAATATTTGAGTGTAGCATACGAGGTTTCACCTTTGGGGTGTTCTTCAAGATGTTGTTTAAGATCTTCTTCGCGAAGGACGGTAAGGCCCCGGAATAAATTAACATTATCTTTTGAAACAGTTGCCGGAATAAGTTGGATATCCGGTGTAATACCAACGGATTGAATATCGGTGAGTAAAGGAGTAAGGTATTTGGCAATGGTCAATTTTAATGCCGAACCATCCATAAGCTCAATAAGTTGCTGAACGGAGCCTTTGCCAAAGCTTCTATCTCCTACAATCACAGCACGATTATTCTCCTTGAGCGCTCCTGCAACGATCTCTGCGCCGGAAGCGCTTCCTGCGTCGACAAGCACTACAATAGGATAGAAGGCCTCATCTGTCTCGGTTTTTCTTGCATCTTGCGCCTCTCGTGGATGACCGCTGGGACCAACCGTTACGACGATAGCGCCACTGTCGAGAAATTTATCCGCCACCTCTATTGCCTGATCTAAAAGTCCGCCTGAATTGTTCCGCAAATCGATGATTAATCCCTTCATCTTGTTGTTATGCGATGTTTTTAAGCGTTTCAGATGCTCACTGAGAGATTGGGAGGTATCATCCTGAAAATTTCTTATTTTTATATAACCGATTTCATTATCTACAGGCGCAGACTCAACGGTAGGAATAGCGATGATTTCACGCTCTAGTGTATACAGCTTTGGTTGCGCTGCCTTTTCAGTTAAAACGGAAAGTGTTACCTCAGTTTCGGGATCTCCCCGTAATTTTCCGACAGACTCCGTAAGGTTCATGTTAATGGTGGATTCTCCGTCAATTTCAATAATCTTGTCGCCAGCCTTAATACCCGACCTTGCGGCGGGAGTACCTTCGATGGGAGATATAACGGTTAGTTGGCCTTCCCGTAAGCCAACCACCATTCCGAGTCCGCCAAATTTTCCCGTAGTGCCAATTTTAAACTCATTAAATTCTTTCGGCGGAAGGATAACAGAGTGCGGATCTAATTGGGTAAGCATCCCATTGATCGCTGTGTACTCAATATCGCTGGCGGTTAGGTTCCCATCGGTTTGACGGTATTTGTTGATAAAACTCAGGGCATCCCGCAGGATTTCTACCATATCCTTAGAGCGACGAATTTTGGACAAATCATATGTTTTTGAGATATCATCTACCGTAATCGTTTCGGTGACAGTGTTTTCTTCAAAATTGGTTAAGACTTCAGGAATTACTTTCTCTTCCCATGCGAGGGCCTCTTTTAGCATTTCTAAAGACTTGATGCGTTCGGGATCTACATAGAGCCTGTTAATATAGGACATAACAATCCCTGAAAGGCGGAACTTGTAGTTTGAATCTTCTTTCTCTTTCTGTTTTTCAAAATAGGGTTCTAAACCAAATGTTTTACTAAAGGTGAAGAAAAAACACGTTATTGAGAATAAGAAGAGGAGTGTTGCCAGTAAATATTTAGATGAAAATTTTAATCTCATGCGGTGTCCTTTTGTTCAAAAATACTATTTCAAATTAACCACAATTGTTCATGTTGTGATAAAGGTATCAGACGCTGTGAAAGTTTTACTCCTTAGATAAAACTCATATTATAATAAAACATATAAGTCATAAAAATTTTTATTTATTTCAGTAAAAACACAGGGGATTTTTTATTTCAATAACCGGTGTGGTTTATTTTTCTAACGTATTAAGTATAAGGGGATATGGGATATTTATCAAGGAAATACTAAGGAGCGGAATTACGTAACAACCACGCATAAATCTTAATAGACAAAAAGACGGAAGCCGATAAAAGAAGGTGATATTATATCCGCACAGTAGAGCGTGTTTTCCGCCATTCCCCTGTTTCACATTTGTCATTCCTGATAAACTTGTCCTCGTAAAAACAGGGAAGCTTTCGGGAATGACAGGCGGAACCACCGTAGATCATGCAAATCCAAAACGGATGTGTTTTTCCATAACCAGAAAGGCTACAAGGCATACGCATCAAGTTAAAGACGGCAACACGGACAAATGATCCCTGCTTAAGACATACAGGGACAGGGTTTGTCCGTGCTGCCCTGAAAACTGCTTACATACAATGAAAATTCCTATACAATTAAATTAATAAAAAAAATCCGTTACCTTATTTTACCTAATCGCGAGAGATGGATTGTCACCCTATCTTTTTCTTCCCGGTATGATCTTTCCCATAATAACCGCCTCCTTTGCACCGGTAGCACTGGGAATATTGTTAGCATTCCCGGAGATCGTCTCATTGGCCAGAATGGCAAAAGCGAGGGCCTCCCTGGCGCTGGGTGCAATACCGAACTTGTCGATGGTATGTATCTCAATCGATGGGCCAAGATAATGGGCCAGAATTTCTATCAAAGTAGCATTATAGCTTCCACCTCCCGAAAGGATTACTTCAGATAGATTATGGCGGGTTACAATCCATCGTTTGTAGCTATCCGCAATGGTACGCGCGGTAAAGGCTGTGACTGTTGTCAGGATGTCGCTCTCTTTTACACCAGAACAGAGGGCGTTTTTATAGAGTTCGTCTGCAAACTGTTTTCCAAACTCCTCCCGGCCTGTAGTTTTTGGCGGCGGTTTCAGGAAATAAGGATGAGCAAGGAGTGTAGTCAGAAGTGTATCATGAGTCCTGCCCTTTGCTGCAAGTATACCTCCTTCATCAAAATGAGATGTATTGTTCGTGATAAGCTCCACGATGCGATCCATAATCATATTGCCCGGACCCGTGTCAAAGGCAATAATATCCTCCGGAGTGCAATTGCGGGGGAGAAAGGTAACGTTGGCAATTCCTCCAATATTTTGCAAGGCACGTCCCCGTGTTTTATCCCCGAAGAGGACGAAATCTGCGTATGGCACGAGAGGCGCTCCTTGCCCATCAGCGGCCATATCTCTTGGGCGGAAGTCGGCTACGGTAGTAACACCTGTCTCCTGCGCGATAACAGAAGGCTCTCCGATTTGAAGTGTTGAACGAAGATATTGGGTAGTATACGGTATGGTATTGCACCCTGAAAACAGCTTTGTTGAAAAGTATTCACACCCCGCTCCATCGTTTCGCTTTCCCGGAGATATGGGCAAGTCTTGCTGTGTAACGGGATTTGGCAGGTGATAGATAGTTTGACCATGGGAACCGATGAGATCGACATCTGTGATAGAGATTTGCGCTTTGTTTGCAACAGATATTGCTGCTTCTGAGAAGAGTTTACCCAGGTAAAAATTGAGCTGGCAGATTTTATCAACCGTGCCGGTTTTAGGGTTGCAAACATCGAAGATGGCGGCACGCGTAGACTCGTGGTAAGGATAGGTCCCGAAGGCCAGGATATGTGTTTTTGTCTGTATGCCGTTTCCTGAGATTTCAACCAGACAGGCATCTATGCCATCTACTGATGTTCCGGACATAAGCCCAATAACCCTTTTAGGGTTTTTGTCTTTTAGCTGTAAAAGTTCCTGCATTGTTTGAACGTAGGTTGGGCTTCGTTTTTAACGAGACTCAGTACCTTAGTCTCAGGGGAAATGAATACATAGCACAAAGGATAGGCAGAATGAATAAGATATGATGGAGTGTGTATCCTGTTTTCACCCTGTCTATCCTGTCAAAAATAAAAATCTCTCTAAAATTTATACAGGCCTATGGTATAGAGTTTCATACCCCGGTTTAGTGATGCGGACTAGACTGACTTTTGTAGAGTTCCGCTTCACGGTCTGCATCTCCCAGCATTCCTTTTGAACGATATAATTCTTCAAGGACTTTATGTACCTCTACAAAGTTAGGCTCTACTTCGAGTGTCTTTTTGAGAGATGCCTCTGCTTTCTCAAAGTCACCCTTTTCTTTATATACCAGTCCTATCGTATAGTGGAGATTTGCCATATCAGGGCGTATTGTCAAAGCCTTTTGCCACACAGAGATCGCCTCATCCATTTTCCCCAATTTTGTATAGCCGACGCCAAGATTGTAATAGACCTCTATTTTTTGCGGATTAATCTCGATGGCTTTTGTCCATTCTGCAATAGCCTCATTGAATTGTGCCTTTTTTGCATAAAGAATACCCAGGTTATACCGCGCGTTTACAAGACCAGGATTTATGTCGATAGCCCTGAGAAAAGCCTTAACTGCATCTTCAGCTTGTCCTTTATGAACATACACAAGCCCTAACCCCTCGTATGCTTCTGCGTGATGCGGGCTCATGTCGACGGCCTTTTTAAAGACTGAAATGGCCTCATCGGATTTCCCTTTTTTATTCAAAATATTGCCCTGGCCGATAAGAGCCTCTATCATCGAAGGATTTGTTTCTAACGCCTTCTTGTATGAAGCAAGAGATTCATCGAGCATACCATTTTCCTCATACAGTAGACCCAGATTATAATGGCCCGTTGCGTCATTTGGATTGATTTCCAGCAGCTTTTTGTTTTTTTCAATCTCTTCATCCAGCCTCGCTTTTTTATGAACAGAAGGCGCTTCCCCTTCGAACTTGCCTGATGAAGCCTGTTCTGTGCCGGATTCTTGCTTACTGCAACCGAAATTACCGCAGGAGAGAAATAAAAACAGGAGGGCGGAAACTAAGAAAAAAACATTTCTTGTAACGTGTGCCATAAAAATCCTTTTCTTTAATAAAGATAATGTATAAGGTATACTAAACAGTAAAGATTTATTATATAGACAATTCGATATTCGTCAATCCGAAACTATGAATTATCAGACAAAACAATCTCAGATGCACAATCCTCATTTGATAAGGACTATGGGTTTTTTTGATGTAATTTGTCTTGGCATTAACGGTGTAGTAGGGGCTGGTATTTTTTTATTACCGGGACAACTCTTCAGCCTGGCAGGGACCGGCGCTCTATGGGTATTCCCCTTATGCGGGGCGCTTTGCTTCGTTATTGCCCTTTGTTTTGCAGAAATGGGAGGGATGTATACTGCAACCGGCGGGGCGTACCTTTATGCGAAGGATGCCTTTGGCCCATTTGTGGGGTTTTTGGTCGGCTCGGTAATGTGGTTCTCATCGATTATCGGATGGGCATCAGTTGCCAGCGGGTTTGGGCTTTATCTGAAATATTTTCTACCATCAGAGGTCAGGTGGTTGAGTAATGCAATTGTCATCATATTCCTGGCGGGATTGAGTATTATTAACTATTTTGGAGTGAAACCGGGGGCAAGGACAATTAATTTTTTCACCCTGGGGAAACTTCTCTCTTTATGTATCTTTATCAGCGTGGGTTTGTTTTTTATCAATGGACAAAATTTAGCTCCGCCTCATAATAGTGGACAATTTAGTGTAGCAGCCATTCTAGCCCTGTATGCCTATACTGGGTTTGAATTTGTAGTTGTGCCCGCTGGCGAGATGCAGCATCCGCAGAAACACATCCCCCGCGTTTTATTTCTTGTACTGACGATAGTCACTGTTTTATATGTTGTTATTCAGATCGTGGCCGCCGGCGCATTCCCCAGCCTTGCCACGTCTGACAAGCCATTGGCAGATGCTGCAAGATATTTTATGGGGGCAACAGGCGGGGTAATTATCGGGGCAGGAGCATTACTCTCTATTGGAGGCGTCAATGCCGGCATTGCCCTGACCAGCCCCCGCAGCCTTTATGCACTTTCAGCCGATGGATTTTTTCCGGAAATGTTTTCCAAAATACATCCCAGGTATCACACCCCTTATGTGGCTATTATTGTTACTACTGTTTTAACGCTAGTATTAACTCTGACAGGCAGTTTCAGATATCTCATTTCAGCAAGTGTTATGGTAAGTATTCTTCAATATATCCCAACCTGTTTGGCAGTCATTATCTTGAGAAAATACCGGCCTGAACGGGAAAGGAGCTACAGGATACCAGGCGGATATTGTGTTCCTGTTTTTGCATTAATGGTGTGCGGATGGTTAATATGCCACGTGGAACTGAAGGTAATAGCGGCTACCGCGCTAGCTATGGTCATATTATTGCCTTTTTATTTTAAGAAGTGGCTGTGGAGGGCTGTTTTAGCTTTTGTTCATAACGATAATGAGCGGAAAAAGTAAAGAGAAATTTGGGAAGATTGTAGAAACGCAAGATTTGGAGACGCAAGATTTTGTGTTTGTTGGTTGTAAAGACGCAAAATCTTGCGCCTCTCCTTTCATTTTCCTGCCCAATCCCGTAGGGATGTCATGATTATAGAAAAAAGCAAAAAAAGCCATTCAACCCCAAAGGGGTGACATAGGAAACCTGCGTTGAGATGTCATACATTTGGGATTTGATTGTACGGCGGCAGTGTTTTCTCCATCATCATTTCACCCCTTCGGGGTTGTTCATCATGGTTGTTCGCGGTCTATAATCATATCAGCCCTTCGGGCTTATATTATTGTGATTAACCAACGGAAGCGCAAGCGATTGGCGGTGTTAACCTACCCCTTAGTCCAGGACAATCGCGTCAAATGTAACCGGTAGGGCATTGCCTTATCTGCATTAAGCTAAAATTTGAAGTCTTGCAATACTATCCGGAAAGGGTGGCGCGGACAAACCCTGTCCCTGTATGTCTTGAACAGGAATGGGGTTCGTCCGCATATGCATCAAGCTAAAATGTGGAAACGGCGAAGAATAACAAACCACCCGTAATCCCCCTTGATTCCCCTTTTCTAAACTTATCCTTCTTCTCCCCTTTAAAAACTTGTCCTTACCCACATCTTTAAATACCACAAAGAACATGAAGCACATGAAGAATAGGAGAATTCCAAATCTCAATACAAACAAGGATTTCCTGATGTGGGGAGAGTCAAAGAATTTTGTTGATCCCAAAACACATCTCTTGGTCCCTCTCATTATTGAGACAGGATAAACAAGATAAAAATAATAATTTTGTTCATCCTGTCTCAATAAATTCTTTTTATGATCGATTCCTTCTCGAGAGGAAACAGCATACCCCTACCCCAATTGTAGAGACGCAAGATGTTGCGCCTCTCCAGGAGAATGAACCCACCCCTAACCCCTCCCAAGAGGGGAGTATAAAAGTCCCCTCTTGGGAGGGGATTGAGGGGTGGGTTGATACCATCACATACTTCGCTTCTCTTGTAATGCCTGCATTGCCAGATGATTCTTTCTGGAAATTCAATGTTACGGTTTTAGGTATTCTTCTCTCTCTGCTTTTTATCCATGCAATATCAGGAGAGATGCGGCATCTTGCGTCTCTACGTCCTTCTTTCTTCGTGTACTTCGTGGTTTACCTTGCTTCTGCCTTCGATCCCTACCCAACTTGTGGATAAGGATAAGCTTTTTTAAATGGTGATTAGAGGGGAACAGGGATACACGTTGTTCTTTTTCCAAGGAAATACCTCCTTTCTTATGGAACACTATTCTTAGCTTGATGCCTTTGGGGTTTGTCCTTCCCTGTCTGAATGCACACAGGGATAGGAAAAAGAAAAGCGCTGACAAACGAAGTTTGTCAGCGCCACCCAAAACGGGCTGAACAATTCCTATTCTGATACAATTGCCCTGAGGTTTTCTCTTATTCTCGATTTTGTGCCTTACTCTAAGCAGTTACCAGGGATGCCTCCCGGATTAATAAAATTTTTTCCTATGAAAATGTCTTATGCTAGTTATTCGTATACAATTCCTGTACCTCCTGGTCACTCAGGGCTCGCCGATAAAGGCGGACTTCATCGATAAGGCCGTTGAAATATCCTGTTTTATATCGTGAATAGCCCACTCTTATATCATCATAATAGGTCAATGGCACAATCGTATTTCCAGCCGGATGGGTATCGGTATCAACCAACTGCCCGTTTACATACAGATGCTGCTTCCCGGTAGCCATGTTGTAGGTACAGACAACATGATACCAGGTATTCACTGAGTTGACTAAATTCTCCTTCACGGTTTTCGTTGTTTTATTTCCACTCCCATCCATGGTTACCAGTGCATATCTCAAGGTATCAGGACTACCAGGACTGAACCTCACATCAAACCCTTCCCGGAGCTGCGGGTCAGAACTCCATCTTAGCGCGCTGAATATGGCATCGGCACGGCTTGTATCATTGGCGTTTTTCCTGAACCATGCACTCAGGGAAATCTCATCATGATTCATGCGGGGCGCTGATACAGAATCATTAACCCCATCGAAGCTTAACCCGTTACCGCTTTTTCCTGCTGTCCATACAGCACCCTGTATTTCACCATGATTGTCGTTGCCCGAAGCATCATGGGCAATCGTTCCTGTCCCTTCATCAAGGGTATAGTGCATTTGCATGCCTGAGGTAACGGCATGGTATATGCCTTGTACTTCCTTGTCACTCAAGGCTCGCCGGTAAAGACGGACGTCATCGATGATACCGTTAAAATATCCTGTCCCGTATTTTGAATATCCTATATTCATCTCGGAATAAGATAACGGTACGGCTGTGTTCCCTGCCGGATGTATTTTCGTATCAACGAGTTGACTATTGATATATAATTTCTGTTCACCTGTCGTTTTATTATAGGCGCCTGCAACATGGTGCCAGCTACCAACTGAATTGAGCGCTTTTGCCTGGGCTTCCTTTGTTGTTCTCACTCCGCTTGTATCCTGTGTTGTGAGGACAAATCTCAAGGTATCAGGAGCGCTGGGGATAAAGCGCACATCAAACCCCTCCCGAAGTTGCGGATCAGCATTCCATCTTGCCCCGCCGAATATGGCATCGGTATTCGTTGTATCATTGACATTTTTATAAAACCATGCGCAGACGGATAGCTCTTCATTATTTATCAGAGGGATAGATACAGAGTCATCAATCCCGTTAAAACTGAGCCCGCCTTCCTCTCTCCCTGTTGTCCATGTGGCGCCTTCGATTATGCCATTATTACCATTGCCCGAGGAGTCTGTAACCATCGTTCCACCGCCCTCATTGCAGGTATAGCGAACCTGCAGATCGGAGGGTATTTTTGTTACAAAGAGTATCTTTGTTATAAAGGCTTCCGATCCAATGAGATCTGCATCAACAGCATTGACTATGGGAAAGTCATACAAACTTGTCCCTCCAGTAATATAAATATTCCCAACGGTATCAACTGCTATCCCAGAAACTATTTCACCACTGTCGGGATAATAACCCTTACTGCCGCCAAAATACGTAGAAAAGATAAGGCTCGTGCCGTCTGCGTTCATCTTTGTTACAAAGATACTAGCAAATCCAGTGAGGCTGTCATCAAAGGCATTAACTGTTGGAAAGTCACCCGAGCGTACTTCCCCGGTAATATAAACATTCCCACTGGCATCAATCGTCATTCCACCACCAAATTCATCACCACTACCGCCCAGATAGGTGGAATAGATAAGGCTCGTACCGGATGCATTTATCTTTGCAACAAAGACATCTTCGCCTCCATTGTAACTTTCATCAAAGGCATTGAATGTTGGAAAGTAAGACGAATAGGTATCCCCCATAACATAAACATTCCTGGAGGCATCAACCGCTATGTTAGAACCTCCATCCCAACCATCACTACCACCCAGATAGGTAGAAAAGATAAGGCTCGTGCCGTCTGCGTTCATCTTTGTTATAAAGACATCGCCTTCTTTATTGCCCTTCTTATCAAGGGCATTGGCTGTTGGAAAGTCAAACGAATCTGTACGTCCGGTAACATAAACATTACCGGCGGTATCAACTGCTATTCCACGACCGAGATCGCGACCACTACCACCCAGATAGGTGGAATATTCGAGGACAGGGTCAATAACAAGGGGATATCGTTTGTCATACGATGCAACCTGGAAAGCGTATATAAAGTGTTTTGAGTTTCGGGCTTCGTGTTTCAGGCCTCGAACGTTAGACCCTGACCGTGAAACCTTAAACGCCCCTTTTCTCTCCACCCTCTTTCCCTCTATCTCCTGATACACGTAAGGTCTCTTCTGAATGAGCTTACCGTCTTTCAGTGCTATCTCCAGATCGCCTTCCTCTGTTACTTTCAAGTCCTCTATGCCCTGATAAGAAAGCTGTACCCGTGATGGATTTGCACCCGGTTTGACGATGATGTCGTATTCCAGTTGACGGTTATTCCCGTAAAATCTCATATCGATATCCTGGTAAATATCTTTATAGAGGATTGCCTGATAGGTGGAAATATTTGTTTTCCAGTCTTCTGAGTTTTTACCAATAAAATAATTGACCTTTGCCTCTTGTAGCCCTTCGGGGATGATTAGAGGGTCTTTATTGGCGCCCAGGGGAATGAGTTTGATAGTTTCTGGTTGGGTGGCATGGACAAACTGGTTTGTCCGTGTTTCTCTTTGGGGGTTGTGAGGACTATTATCTTTCGTAATCCCCCTGTGTCCCCCTTTAGAAAAGGGGAATTTGGTGAATGGATGAGAAGGGAGAGATTCGGTAGACGGAGGAGAATTGGTGAATTTATAAAAAAGGGAAAATTGAGTGGATTCATGAGAAAGGGGAGATTGGGATGCCGGAGTGAGGGAAAGATGTACCCCTTCTGATGTAAAGGATGTTGTATGTCCGATGCTTCTTTCATAGAACCGTACCTTTTCATCTGCCTGACCATCATTTTGGATGAAATACAGGGGTAGTTTACCATAGTTCTCCTCTACCTTTGCCTTCACGGCTTCATCCACTCCTTGTGAAGTTGCAGTATCATTATATCTTCCTGATTGATCCTATACCGGCTTTTCTGACTGCACCGGTTGACCATATGCAGTCATAGAGTTGTTTAGTACACCGGATAAAAGAAACAACATGGACATCAACCAGCAACTATATATCCTCACCTGCCTGTTCATTTCCAACCCCTCCTCTTTAAAGCCATAGCACAAGAGATGTGGAACTCCTGTTCCAAACTCCTGATACCCCCTGAGGCTAATTTTTTCCTGATTATTCAAAATACGGTGCAAGACAGAGGTAGGGACGAACCTCATATGCATCAAGCTAACATGTGGAAACGGTGGAGAATAACAAACCACCCGTAATCCCCCTTTAAAAAAGAGGGAAATCCCTCATCCCTCCATTTTCTAGCTTATCCTTACCCACATCTTTAGAATACCATGAAGAGGTGTCTTGCCGGGGGCGTTTCTCTGGAAATTTTTATTCTCTGTAAGCTTATTCCTGGGTGGCACAGACAAACTCTGTTTGTCAGTGTGGTATATTCCCTATCCACGGGTGTATTCGAACAACACGGACAAACCGTGTCCCCGTTCAAGGCGTACGGGGACACGGTTTGTCTGTGCCACCCTCTTTAGTCTTATCGCAATACTTAAATTAGTAGCTTGTTCCCAAACTTTGTATGGGTACACAATTGCCCGGAAACTCTGTTTCGAGAGTCCTCGGATAGCCTTTAGCTTGATGCATATGGAGGCGAACCTTGTGTTCGCCTACCCTTTGTGCAAATTCAAAACCTGTGTATTTTCCCATGACCAGGGAGAGCACAAGATTTGCCTTCTGCAAGGCTGAAGCCTTGCCCTACACTGACTCCGTTTTTTCATTATGATTCATATAACTTCTGGAAACAAAAAAAGCCTTACTGCCCAAATATTCAAGAAGAATATCTTCGGTAGTAAGGCCATCTTGTTTCTATCGTGTCAATTATAAATGTAAGCGTCTGTTACTTATACTGACACTGTTCACTATTACAAGACCCTTTCCTTTGCGCCCCCTCATCGCTGAAGGTTTACCTTTATCGCAATGCCTATAATATAGCAACAAAAACGATACTTTGTGAAACGTATAATGTTTTAACACTATACTCAGAAGGGAATTGTTTTTCAAGGAGAATACATAGAGGCTGTCTGAGAATAGATATTTTAGCAAATTTTCGTGTCATAAGTCCTTGAATGTTAATACCCGATTTTTTGCATTGTGCATTTTTGGACAACCTGTTTAGGTTTGCTTTCCGCAAGGCTAAAGCCTTGCCCTACGCCGGCGCCGTCTTTTCTCAGATAGTATGATTATTTTCTTTCCTTAAGACTAAGGTGATACTGATGACATTTGCATGTTCATCAAATATCTTTGTCATTCTAACGTTTACATGCGAAGCGTTTTGAATGCCCGGAGGCAATATTTGAAAATCAGTTATTTTTTCTCCTGCACCCATGACCGTATCAAGAGGTATCGACAAGTTCTTATTGGATAAATATGCTGCTAGGTCCTTGTCTTTCATATCCGCCTCATGGATATTCAAAAGCTCTTGAGCCTTCGGATTGATATTCTTAATTTTCCACTGTTTGTCTGCAACGATTACCCCTTCTGTCAGATCGGATAGAATGGAGTCCAATACCGGCATTTCATCACGTGGGGGAGTTATATGTCTCATCCGTAACAGTGACTTTACTCTGGCAAGTAATTCTGCTTTGTTGAACGGTTTGCTGATAAAATCATCAGCTCCTGCCTCAATCCCTTGTATCCTGTCATCCGTTTCATGCAGGGCTGTAATCATTATGATTGGTATATTTTTTGTCTTCCTGTCTTCGCGCAATTTATGGCATACTTCATACCCTGTAAGCTTTGGCATCATAACATCCAGCAGTATTAAGTCCGGATTTTCTGTTTTTGCTTTTTCCAATGCCTCCTCGCCGTCGTATGCCTCGATCACATCATATTCGAATGCGGTCAAAATCACCCGTAATAACTTCACATTTTGTTTAATGTCATCTGCTACTAATATCTTAGGCTTATTCATGTCTTTCTCAGCTCTTTTTTATATATTTTTCAACCGTGAGCGGCAATTCTTGTGTATTGATGGGTTTACTAATATAAGCATCGCAGCCACAGCTTAAGATTTTTTTCTCATCTCCCTTCATAGCATAAGCAGTTACGGCAACAATCGGGATATCTTTTGTGGTTATATCTGCTTTGATTTGTTTCACAAGGGTAATACCATCGATTCCCGGAAGTTGGATATCCATGAGAATGATATCCGGCTTTTGATTTTTTAATATACTCAATGCTTCTTCACCTGTAGTTGCTTCGATCACATTATATCCTTTTGCTTTGAGTATTACCCGCATCAGTTTTCTGTTTTTTTCGTTATCTTCAACAACCATTACATTTTTATCGGACATATGCTTTTCCTTATAATGAAAGAGAATCAAGGATCATTCTTTTTGGCATGTGATTGTTCTATCTTCTTAACTGCCGAAAGAAGGTCTTCCTTGGTATGGTTTCCCTTTTGCACAATGGCTAAAATATTGCCATTTAATATATTTTTATCTTCCGGAGTGACATCTTTTGCAGAACAAATAATAATAGGAATTCCCCTGGCCGTTGGATGAGTCCTTAATTTCTCAACTACATCAAAACCGCTGATATCAGGCATTATTAAGTCGAGGATAATAAGATCCGGGTTGCTATTTATTGCGAGATTGATTCCTGCATTACCGCTATATGCCTTAATTACATCGAAGCCTGCGTCTTCGAGAAGGGCACTCAGGTATTTAACCGCCTTTTCATCATCATCTACAACTAATATTTTCATGGGTCTGTCCTTGTCCTTTTCAGCCGACAGGCAGGCACGTACCGTATGAAGGAGCCTCTTCCTATCGATAGGTTTTATTAAATATTCAGCAGCGCCGAGGCTATATCCCAGTTCTTTGTTATCTACAATCGACACAATAATTACCGGAATATGCGCCGTATCCTGAGAATTCTTTAACTGGGAAAGGACATCCCATCCATCTATTTTTGGCAACATAACATCGAGGGTAATTAAAAACGGACGGCACTCTTTCACCTTTTTGATAGCATCTTCACCGTCGATAGCAACAATTACCCGATAGCCTGCATTCTCCAAATGCATGGTAAGAAGGTCTGCGGCCATACGGTCATCTTCAACGACTAAAATCGTCTTTGCCGATTTTTCTTTGCGTTGCTCTCCATGTCGCGGTTTTACCTCAGTCTCTTTTGGTTTGGGTAGTTTGTGTTGCGCTTTCAGGGGTAATGAGAAAGAAAACGTACTTCCCTTTCCGTATTCGCTCTCAAACCAGATAGTTCCCCCATGCATGCCTACAATCCTTTTGGTTAAGGCTAACCCCAATCCGGTTCCTTCGTATTTTCGCGAAAAAGAGCTGTCGGCCTGCCAGAATTCTTTAAATACTTTTTCCTTCTCTTCAGGCCTCATTCCAATTCCTGTGTCTGTCACTGAAACCTGCAACTCGTTGTCTACTATGCGAACATCTGTCGTTACACAGCCGTTTTGCGGTGTAAACTTTATAGCATTCGATAAGAGATTATACAAGATTTGTTTAAATTTTACCCGGTCGGCTTCTATAGCATTTACCTCCGGCTGTATGATAGTCTTCATCTGAAGTTTCTTTTTACCCGCAAGCCCTTTTAAGACCGTATCTACATCGCTGATTGCTTCAGGTATCAGAAAAACCTCGTATTGAAGCACCATTTTACCTGCCTCGATCTTGGATAGATCCAGTATGTCATTAATCATTTGCAAGAGATGTTGGCCGCTGCTATGGATATCTTTGATGAATTCCGTCTGTTCTTCATTGAGTTCTCCGACTATCTTATCCCGCAATACCTCTGCAAAACCGATTATGGCATTCAGGGGGGTGCGGAGTTCATGAGACATATTAGCCAGAAACTCTGATTTTAATTTATTAGCCCGTTCCAATTCTATATTGGCTTTTTGTAAATGGGCTGTCTTTTCGGCAATCCTTTGTTCCAGCATTGCATAGGAAGATTGCAGCCTGGTAGACATGTCATTAAATGCCATGGCGAGTTGTCCGACTTCGTCTTTGGATGATATAGCTACCTGCGCTGAGGGATTGCCTGTTTTTGTAATAAAGGTAACCGTTGATGTCAACCTCTCAATCGGTTCCATGAATTTTTTCGTCGTCAGAAAGATAATAGCAACGATCAATAAGACACTGGTAGACGCAATAGTAATAAAAAAGATAAGCTCGGCCGCAAAACGTTGCTCGGCAATTTCCTTGGGGACAATAACACTAATTGCTCCCCTTGTTTCTCCGACTTTATAATCATACCCTGTATCATAATTTTCTTGTATAAACTCCGGCGCTTGTTCTTTTGGTCCATGGCAAAGCAAACATTCCTCTTTTACCGGCAAGGCATACACGTAACGTTCAACACTTTTCCCATCCATGACATCATCTGCCCAGTATTCTAAAAGCCTGGGGTTATCCTCCATTTCCCGGAGGATTTTCTCCTCAAAGGTGTCTGGCCTATTCTCTTTCTTCCGGAACCTCAGGCTTGTTTGCTTGATGAGATAACCTGTTCTTTCGGCAAATTTCTTACTAATAGCATTAGTCGCAACAGCAGGAATGAAATGTTTTGTTTGTTCATTGATTTCGACTTCCGACATCTTCAAAGCGGAAGCAAGATAATTCCTGGTAACTTCCAGTTCAACAGCAAGCATCTTAGCCCTTTCCCTGAATTCATTAATAAATTCACGATGCGTCCGTTTATAAATGAGAAAAGCAATTGCACCGTTCAACATAACGAGCAATACGGCCAGGAGGATAACAAGTTTGTGTCTGATCTTCATGATTCTTTTTTTACGGTAATTGCTCCTAAAGGGCAACATTTTTCAAAATCTGGTTTAACATCCCATGTCGTTGCTTTTTCAGCAATAATCTTTGCCTTATCATCAATGATATCCATAGCGCCCTGAGAGTTCAGAACACAAATTCCACATCCTACGCATTGCCTTTGGTCCACACTCACAGCAAGGGATTCATTCTCTTTTTTTATATTTGCCTGATCAAGGTAGTGGATATCTTTTTGATCAGGAACGATAGCGGAGTGCGTCCGGGAATATTTCTTTATCTGCTGCCGGCCTGTTCTGTCACGGCGGAATATTGATCGCCCGCATTGTTCGCAGGTATGCAGTTCCTGTAATTTTTCCAGATAGTCCATCACGGTTTGAACCACCGTGGCATGACTCCACGTCAGAGGAGAAACCGAGACGGGTGCGCCGGTAAATGGATTTATTTGCTCTGCCAGCACACCGGAAGGCAAAGCGCGAGATACTGCCCAGCGTAAGTAGTTTGTTACCTTTTCAAGCTCTTCTATAGATTTTGCTGCAGCTATATAGTACTGTGCCATCCACATGGTGCAGATTATCCACGGGTTTCCCGGAATTCCACTGTCGCTAGCAACACGCTGATAGGAATCTTGTTCATATCGGGCAATTCCTCCTATTTTCGTCTTCACCCATAAGGTCTCTTCGATTGCTTTCATGGTATTTTGTACCTTGCTATCATCCGGATCATAGACTCCAAAGGCGAACATCCCATACAAACTGGCGTCAATGGTTGCATCGATTTCATATCCACCTTCTTTTTTAGGATAAATCATTCGTAAAAATCTTTTATGTTGCTCGCTATAGAGATGTTGATCTATTGCTGTTTTAATTTGTGCCGCTGTCTGGCGGTATATTGTAGACTTTCCGGTATGATAAAATATATCAGAAAGGTTGGCTGCAGCCATCAAGCCACCATATACCGTAGCAGCAGTAAATGATAATATACCGCGTCTCTCTTCCCATAAATCATAGGAAGGAAGAGGCAATCCTGTTTGTTCATCCCGGTAACTTACCAGAAAATCTGCCGCCTTTTCGATCAATGAGTGATATAGAGGGCGGATTACGTCAATCTTCCGGTACATATCATAATATTGCCAGATTACCCAGAGAACCAATGCTGTTTCATCTTCCTGGATTGGGACGTGAATTTCTTCCCCTTTTACCCATGGATGCCAGGAACTGCCAAAGGAACCGTCGGGATTGTATTTATGCAATAAAAATCCATTTTCAATCAAAACACTTGCACAGAAATTGTAAGGGGTAATTACGTGAGCGCAAAAATCAAAAAACTTCCGGCACAGCGTCGTATATCCTGCCTTCAGCATTGCATAGGTTACCAATGCGCCATCACGGGGCCACATGTAACTATAGGTATCTTTTGCGTACTGTCTGATATCAGAGTCATTTGCAGCAATAATAGCGCCCCCGTTATCGATCTGCGTTGCCACAACAAGCAAACTTCTCTTGAAGAGGTCTACAATATCCTGTGGTAAGTTTCCAAAATTAAATTCCTCTTTATTCACCCAGTGATGCCAGTAGCTTGCTGTTCTATCGATGATTTTTTGGGGTTTTTCACTCAAAAGAATATCATTCAGGCCATCCACCTCATGATACGTATTGCCAACAGCAATCCAATAGTACGCAACAGACTCCTTGTGAGGAGGAATTTCCAGAGAAACGCCGATAGTCGAGTCTACAGAGCCTTGTGCGATAGGATTTCCACCCAGGATTCCATCTTCTGCGTCTCTCCATGTCCCTTCTGCCCCATGATGTCTCTTAATTCCAATGGCATGTTCGCGAACGCCCCAAACATCTCCTGCAGAACAGTTTATTAAGAAGTATCGGGAACCCTTATAATGGATGAGACAATTGAGTTTCGCATCATAAAATACGGTGTCACCGACCTCGTTCTCCATGACGCTCAGGTCTTGATGAAAAAACAGACGGACCTCTCTTCTCTCATCTCTCAGATTTCTCACCGTTACCTTACGCATATAGATATTCTTTTCAAAATCCACAACATCATTACAAACTAATTGAAGACCTAACTTTTCCTGAAAAGCCCGCACAGAAGTTACCAGGGTTTCTTTTACATATCCCAATGCGAGTCTCCAGTCACGTGCATTTACCCATGAAAATCCTTCCCGGGTCCATACACCAAATCGGCTTGGGTTTCCCATGGCGTGATTCTCCTTTCCTACATGCGGGTAATAGAGATCGCGAATGGTGTAATCTGCATCAAAGGTAACCAGCAATGAACCATTACCGACAGGGATATCTCGGGGCACTTCTGTTTTTCCTTCATAAAGAAAGTTTTTTAATGTATAGGAGTTTCAAAGTTTTTCATGATGCTGTTAACCCACCCCTAACCCCTCCCAGGAGGGGAATAAATTTGTCCTCGACGCAGATCGGGGAAAGTCCCCTCTCGGGAGAGGATTGAGGAGTGGGTGAAAAGCCGTTGGGTTTTGTCTTTTAAAATCCAACCTAATGTAATAACGTCCGGGTTTCATCCTTTAAATACTATAAATACCTGTAATACGAAACTATGGCTGGTTATCCCTTGATGACACATAACGGCTTTAGCTGAGCAACTTTTCTGCTAATGCCGGCATGTTCTACAACATTCACGACTTCGGCAACATCCTTGTAAGCCTCTGATAATTCTTCGTCCAGAGTCGCACGGCTGTCGGCGCGCACAAGAATTCCTTTTTCTTTCAATTCCTGTGCGATACTTCTGCCTTTTGCTGTCTTTATTGCCTGATTTCTGCTCATTACCCTTCCTGCGCCATGACAGGTGCTGCCAAAGGTGTCTGTATAAGCATTCTCAGTGCCCACCAATACATAGGAATAACGACCCATATCTCCCGGTATCAAAACGGGCTGGCCGGTTATCGCATATGCATCCGGAATATCAGGATGATACGGGGGAAATGAGCGGGTTGCCCCTTTCCGGTGCACACATACCCGTTTCTTTTGGCCGTCTACCATGTGTTCTTCAAACTTGGCAATATTGTGGCACACATCGTAAAGCAAAGATAATTGAGCATCTTTAGGACTTATGTTTAATGTTCTTTCAAAGGATTCCCTCACCCAGTGGGTAATCATCTGCCGGTTGGCAAAGGCGTAATTGGCAGCACAGGCCATTGCTGAGAGATACTCTTGCCCTTGCGGTGATTTAATGGGAGCGCAGCAAAGCTGGCGGTCAGGCAATTCTATATGGTATTCCCTCGACGCATCAATCATGACCCGTATAAAATCATCGCATATCTGATAACCCAATCCTCTCGAGCCCGTGTGTACCACGATGGTAACCCTGTCTTTTTCAAGTCCTAATACATGGGCAATCTTCTCGTTATATATTTCTGATACATAGCCAACTTCAACGAAATGATTCCCTGAGCCAAGGGTGCCTAGCTGTGCCCGGCCGCGTTCCAGGGCGCGATTTGAAACAAACTCTGGGTTTGCTCCTGCAATACATCCATTTTCCTCAATATAAGCTAAGTCTTCTTTTGCGCCGTAACCCTGGGAAACCGCCCATCGGGCGCCATTTTTGAGCACATTTTTTTCTTCCTGCAGAGAAAGTCTTATATCCTTGCGATGCGACCCCACACCCGATGGAATATTGATAAATAAGGCATTCACCAGTGATTCCAGTTTATTGATAATCTCTACCCGATACAGCCCTGTCTTCAGTAACCGTACACCGCAGTTAATATCATATCCTACACCACCGGGAGAGACAACACCCGTATCTATATCGAATGCGGCCACGCCGCCAATGGGAAATCCATATCCCCAATGAATATCCGGCATTCCCAGTGAATGCAGCAGTATTCCGGGAAGATGGGAAACATTTATTACTTGCTGCAAACTCTCATCTTTCCGGATTTCCTCCAGCATGTTTTCGTCAGCATATACAACTCCATCTACCTGCATCTTGCCTTCTTTTGGTATACGCCACCGGTAAGAATCTATCTTCTCAATCTTATATTTCATATCTTCCATAAAAACACGTTATCCTTGAAAAGAGCATATTATAAGTCAAAAATAACCCGCGCTTTCCATTGATGATCTTCCCGGGTTATTGACAGACCATGATAGGTAACGGCCTTGATTTCCGTATTAATTACATGTTTATTCCCGATGAACGCCTCTCCGTGTATCGTTGCCTGCAGTTGATTATCTCTCATATCCGTGATACAAAAATTTTTAAACAACAGGGTTTTTACATCATGCAGGTATAGCAATTCAGTGAGCCAATTGACAAGTAATTGTTCTTTGTCTATTCCGGAGACTTCCAGGTTATATTCAATGGTATTGTCTACCCTGGATAAGTCTGTGATAATATCAAACATCGCAAATGCTGCATTCGTGAATAGTTCCGGTAACGTAGATCCAAAGACATCAATTCCAAGGTCTGCAGTGTGGTCTATCAAAATATATTTAAGCATTTTTTTAGCTTACGGCATAACAAAATCATGTTCAGGATGTCTGATAGTAAGCACCGGACATGGGGCTTTGCGTACCACTTTTTCTGCCACGCTACCCATAATTGCATGAGACAAGCCTGTCCTGCCATGCGTACCAAGCACGATCAGGTCAATCATATATTCCCTTGATGCTTTAATAATCTCCATAAACGGGACTCCCTGTACAACAATAGCCTCAATTGCTATCTTACCCTTTGTATCCTCTTTTACGCACTTGAGCAATTGCTCCTTTAGCTTATCAAAGGTAGCTTTATCGAAAACATCAACGCTATATAATTCCGGTTCATTCATATCATAGACACGGATATCGAACACATGTATCAGGTAAAGCTTTGCCCCGTATTTTTCTGCAAATTCAATAGCATAACTGAGCGCTTTTTCTGAATAGATTGAGTAATCTATCGGACAAAGGATATTTTTTATCTGTATCATTCATCTCCCTCCTTATTCTTACTTCGGAATCAGTACAGTGCCTATGGCATCATCAACCTTTTGAATGTAAACACATCGTATTTTATCGCGTATTTCCTTATCGATTTCTTCAAAATCTTCCTTATTCTTTAAGGGGAGCATAATCACCGTAACCCCTGCCCTTATTGCTGCGAGTACCTTTTCCTTTACTCCGCCCACCGGTAAAACAGTCCCTGTCAGGGTAATTTCTCCTGAGAGTGCTACTTCTCTCCTTGCATATCTGCCGGTAAGAAGTGAGATAAGCGCCATGCATATGGTGATACCGGCAGAAGGGCCATCTTTCGGTATGGCGCCAGCGGGGATATGGATGTGGATTTCAGAATTATCGTAGAAATTCTCATCAATACCAATTCGTTTTGCATTACTCCGCACATAACTGAGTGCAGCGATAGCTGACTCCTGCATGACATCACCCAATTGTCCGGTAAGGGTCAATTCTTTTTCCCCCTTCATTCGGGATGCCTCTACGAAAATAATATCCCCGCCTGTTTCCGTCCAGGCCAGGCCAGTAACTACCCCGATCCTGTCTTCTTCATCCGTTACCTGATAGAAAAACTTCCTTGGTCCGAGGAATTTTTCTGCGCTTTCCGGAGTTACCTCCTTTGTGATCTGTTCTCCGGCAGCGATCTCTTTGGCAACTTTCCGGCAGATTGAGGCAATTTCCCGTTCAAGGTTTCTCAGTCCTGCTTCCCTCGTATACTCACGGATAATCTTACAAATGGCCTGGTCTTTGAATACGATGGGATGATTTTCTAATCCGTTTTCTTTCACTTGCTTTGGAATAAGGAATTGTTGCGCTATTTTTAACTTCTCTTCTTCGCTGTATCCGGGCAGATAGATAACTTCCATCCTGTCTCTTAATGCAGTATGAACCGTGTCAAGAATATTGGCCGTCGTGATAAACAATACACGGGAGAGATCAAAAGAAACATCCAGGTAGTGATCTACAAAATTAGAGTTTTGTTCAGGATCCAATACTTCCAATAAAGCGGAGGCAGGATCTCCCCTGAAATCTGCGCCAACTTTATCAATCTCATCAAGCATAAATACGGGATTGCTGTATCCCGCACGGCAGATTTCCTGCATGATCCTTCCGGGGAGCGCGCCCACATAGGTACGCCTGTGCCCCCGGATCTCAGCTTCATCACGGATACCTCCCAAAGATATTCTGACAAACTTCCGGCCAAGGGCGCGCGCAATCGATTTCCCGAGCGATGTCTTTCCTGTTCCCGGAGGGCCACAAAAACAGAGGATGGGACCTTTGAGCTTTTCCTTTAATTTATGTACCGCCAGGAATTCCAGAATGCGTTCTTTTACCTTTTCAAGGCCATAATGGTCTTCATTGAGAATTTTTGCTGCCTGAAGGATGTCCAGATTATCAGTGGTCTTTTTGTTCCAGGGAATAGTAATGAGATAATCCAGATATGTTCGGGAAACCGGATACTCAGCCGATGCAGGATTAATATCCCTTAATCTTTCCAATTCCTTAATGGCCACTTCTTCTACCTCCCCGGGCATCTTTGCCTCTTTAATCTTTTCCTCAAATTTATTGATTTCTTCCCTGCGGGGGTCTTCCTGCCCTAGCTCCTTTTGGATAGCCTTGAGCTGCTCCCTTAAGAAGTATTCCCGCTCTATCTTTGACATTTCTTTGGCAACTTCTTCATCAATCTTTCCCCGAACTCCTTTGAGATGTATTTCCTTGTTCAGGTAATGGAATACGATCCTCAGCCGTTTCTGGGGATCGGTTATCTCCAGCAGTTTTTGCTTTTCGTCAACGGGCAATTCCAGGTAGATGGCTACCAGGTCTGCCAATACAGAGGGATTATAAATATCATCGATTTTGGAAATAATATCTTTCGGTAAGGTTTTTCCCAGCATGGTGCTCAATTTGAAAAGCGTTTTTATACTCTGCATGAGTACATCGACCGTTTCAGACCTCTCAGTAAATTCACGAATCTCTTCCACACGCGCCCTGTAATACGGTTCTGTTTGTATATACTCGATAACCTTAATCCGTACTATGCCTTCTATAAGGGTAGTAACGCTATCCGGACCAGACTCTAATACCCGAACAACCTTTGCAGCTGTTCCCATATCATAAAGGTCATTGGGTTTTGGCGCATTACCATGGTACCTCAGTGTTATAAAACCAATAAGCTCATTTTTAGAAAGGGATTCGTTTACGATCTTTACCAATTCTTCTCCGGTTAAGGACAGGGGAAGAACCAAATGCGGGAAGAGTACGTCGCCTTTCAGAGGGATGATAGTAAGAGTTTCCGGAAGCGTGATATCCCCCCGTTTATAAAAAGAAAATGTTGCTTTTTCCATAGAGTAATCGCAGGCACTCAAAATACTGTTGGATCATAGGAGGGACGAACCCTGGGTGCGTCCACCCTTTGTGCAAATCCTAAAACCTCTCCGCTTTTCCCTAACCCGGCAGAACACAAGATTCTCCCCTACCCCGATTTGTGCCTCCTTTTGAGTAATTACGAGTAATCTTTTAAGCGCTTTTTTTCGTTCTTTTCGCAGTATAGAGTGCATTGCTTGCCTGCTCAATTAAATCGGTAATGCTTTTTGTCTTCGGGGTAATAGTGCTCATTCCTACGGTTACGGTAAAAGAAATAGTGATATTTTTTTCTTCATCTTTTATAGGGCATTTCTCAATCTCTTTCACGAGTGAAACAGACATGCTATCTAATTCCTCCTTAGTAACCTCCGGCAAAAGAATCAAAAACTCATCGTCTCCAAACCGGGAAACTACATCAGATGAACTAAGATTTTTCTGGAGACATTTGGCGATATCAGTAAGGATACGATTTCCAAGAAAATATCCGTATCTGGTATTAATATATTCAAGATGATCGATATCCATGAGAAGGCATGATAAGGGTTTATTTTGTGCTCGCGCGCGATTAAACTCATTTTGTAAGATTACGAGTGAATATCGTTTGTTATAAACGTTCGTTAAGCTATCCCGTACGGCATGGTGATTAACCATATCGTTTAATTGATGTATTCTGGTATTTAACATTTGTAAATTCTTATCATGTGTTTTTCTTTCATCAATATTAATCAAAATGCCATGATAATGAGTTATATTGCCCCATTCATTTTTCATCGTGTTCAGGTAATCGGAAACCCAAACGTAGGTTCCATCTTTTTTTAATAAGCGATACTCTACGGTTGCCTCACTTCCTTTCTGTAACAGGTGTATCTGCTTTGATACTTTTTCTTTATCATCGGGATGTACCTGATGGAACAGGAAGTTTCGTGTTCTATAAATTTCATCCGGCTTATATCCTATAAATTTTTCTATCCCATTACTGATATATTTTACAGAACCATTGAACATGGAGACGTATACTACTTCTGGAACAACATTCATAATCTCATGCAATAAGCTTTCAGAAACGATATCCGGTTTTTCCTCGATTGGTGGGTTCTGTTCCTCATTTTTCGTGAGAAACTGTAACGTGCAGAAAAAAGCAAGGACCACCAGGCCGAAGGTAATTCCCTCCAATCTAAAAATACTTACTATAGCACAATTCAGAGCAACGATAACACCAAGAGCACAATACTTATATTTATTGATATATGCCTTAACTATCGTTCTATTTCCCATTGGATTTGTGTAGCTCCTCTAAGAGTTTTTTCAACTCCTCCCCTTCAATAACCTCTTGTTCCATAAGTTTTTTTGCCATACCCTGCAATATTTCCTTTTTTCCTGTCAAGAGGTCCTTTACACGATGAAACGAATCATCAATAATTTTCTTAATTTCCAGATCTATTTCCCGTGCTGTTTCTTCGCTATATTCTTTACTAGAAGTAAATCCTCCATTCAGAAAGAGCGGCCTATTGCCCTGCTCAAACGTTATTAAACCCATCTTATCACTCATTCCGTACTCCTTAACCATTAATTTGGCAATATCGGTAGCTTTAACCAAATCATTTTGAGCGCCGGTTGATATTTCATGGAAGATAATTTCTTCTGCAACCCTTCCGCCAAGCAAGATAGCTATGCGGTCAAGGAGTTCTGCCCTTGTCATCAAATACCGGTCTTCTGTAGGTTTTTGTATAGTATATCCGAGAGCGCCAATACCGCGGGGAATCATCGATATCTTCCGAACGGGGTCTGCATGCGGTACAGAGCAGGCAACCAATGCATGTCCTGATTCGTGGTGAGCAACAATCTCTTTCTCTTTTGTGTTCATCAGCCGCTTCTTTTTTTCAAGACCTGTCATGATACGGTCAATTGCCTCCTCAAATTCTGGCATACCAACAGCCTTCTTATTTCTTCTTGCTGCAAGCAAGGCTGCCTCGTTAACGAGGTTGGCAAGGTCTGCGCCAACGAATCCCGGCGTCATGGCTGCAACGGAATGCAGATTAATATCTTTTTCGAGTTTTACCTCTTTCGCATGCACCTTTAGTATTGCTTCCCGACCGTGCAGGTCAGGACGGTCAACAACCACCTGGCGATCAAACCTGCCAGGTCTCAGGAGGGCACTATCCAGCATTTCCGGACGATTGGTGGAACCCATAATAATCACGCCTTTGTTTGAATCAAATCCGTCCATTTCCACCAGTAATTGATTTAACGTCTGTTCCCGTTCATCGTGTCCGCCCATAGGGTTTGTTCCCCGTGATTTGCCCAGGGCATCAAGTTCGTCAATGAAGATAATGCAAGGGGCTTTCTGATCTGCCTGGCTAAATAAATCCCGCACCCGGGCAGCGCCAACACCGACAAACATTTCCACAAACTCTGAACCACTCATATTAAAAAACGGCACACCGGCTTCGCCCGCTACAGCTTTTGCAAGCAGGGTCTTTCCTGTTCCCGGAGCGCCGACTAACAAAACTCCTTTGGGAATCTTTCCGCCTAACGCACGAAATTTATCCGGGGTCTTCAGGAATTCTATAATCTCTTGCAGCTCTTCTTTGGCCTCATCGATTCCTGCCACATCATCAAAGGTTACATTCAGATCTTCCTGCACATAGAGACGGCCCTTGCTCTTTCCGAAAGTCATGATGCTGCCGGCAGGTCCGTAGCGTTTAAAGATAAAACGCCAGATCACAAATAAGATTAATAAGGGCAGTACCCAGGAGAAGAAGAATGTTTTAAACCAGGGACTCTCATAATGCCCGGCGTATTTAACACCCATAAGTTCAAGGTCTCTGACGAGATCCGGATCTTCCACGCGGGCGGTAATAAAGACCGCATTTTTCGTTGTGCCACGCTCTGCCTCCCGCAATTTACCGCGGATCATAGTATGGTTGATGTAACATTCCAGGACATTGCCCTCTTTTACCAGTTTTTTAAAATCACTATAGGTAATATTCCTTACCCCGGGGTTCATCAAGTACATTTGCAGTAAAATGAAAAATCCAAAGGCAATGATAATATGCCATATGGAAAATTTCTTAGGCATTTCAAATTTTATCTTTTTGAAATCTTTGAACATATATGCTCCTTAGATTGAGACTACACCGCTTAAATATTTAGAGATACCTCCAACGTAACCAATTTTTTGGATACTATGCAATATCGACATGCCTGCTATTTCGATAAACTCAACTGTTTGTAAATAGTGTTAAAATCAATTTCATGCTCTACCACCTCGGCAGCACGTTGTATCTTAGACTTAAAGTGTAAACTAATATATCCCGACAGGTTTTCGCACGTTTCAACGGCAGTTGCCGTATCTGATTGAACTACAATGACAGGAATACCGGCTTCCTGGGCGCGACCTAAAATAGAAGCGTGTGGATAAAGCCCTCCGGTGAGGATTAAACACTTCGTAGGCGTCTCGATTGCCGCCAAATGTATGTCACTACGGTCACCCCCGGTAATGACAGCCTTATTCGAAAACCTTCTGAAATAACTTAAGGCGCTTTCGACATTCATTGCTCCTATCATGAAATGTTCAATTAATTCTTCCATTTTATCCTCACAGCAAAGAATTTTTCCGTTAAGGGCATGAACCACTTCCCTGATTGGTACCGCACCGAGGACCGGATCTTTTTGAATACACCCTAGTGTTGTAACACCGTTAGCTTTCAGAAATGGAACAAGGATTTCCCGGATAAAAGCTAATTTTGCAGAAGGAATAAGATTAAACACGACTCCGAGCAATTGATCTCCCAGTACTTTGGACGCATAAAGAAATCCATCGAGCATATCGATATGAGCCTGATATTTATCTACAAAGATTACCTTTGCGCCAGATTCTTTGATAAAATCCAATTCTGAAAAACGCAGGCATGTGCCACCGGAGAGCCTGCCCAAGCCTCTGGTAATCATGATATCCTTTCCAAGAGAAGACCGCCGAAAGGCTTCCATTGTCTTTTGACGAATGGGTAATTCTTCACCCTTCATCAGTCGTCGTATGAGATCATCTGTTACCACAACAGGACAAATTGACTGGAGCGGTTCGTTTACATCCAGCGCTTTTGACAAAAAGACAGCATCCTCATCAGTAAGCACGTCCTCAACGATAACCGGTGAAAACCCAACGGGTTTAAAATATCCAACCTGGTATCCATCTTTTTTAAATTTTAGGCCTAAACCAAGGCAGATAAGATTCTTCCCGGAAAAAGCTGAAAGAGAAGCAATAAATATGGGTATCATGATAACCCCCTTAGGAATAAATATACAGATATTATCAACATGTACACGAGACCAATCTCCTTATGATATCGAGATGCGCGCATCTATGGCTATTGCTCCATTACCCTCAGGGAATACAACCAGGGGATTTATATCCATCTCCACGATCTCAGGAAAATCTGTTACCATGTGCGAAAGTCTTATGATACTATCCACAATGGCAGGTATATCAGCGGGTTTTTCGCCCCGTACACCCTTTAAAAGAGGAAAAGACCGGATCTCCTGAATCATCTCTTTTGCTTCATCTGATCCAATCGGCGCTACCCGGAAGGTAACATCCTTGAGCACCTCTATATAAATACCACCAAGACCAAACATGAGGAGTGGGCCAAATTGCGGGTCACGCGACATCCCAATGATAACTTCTTTGCCGCCTGTGACCATCTGTTGCACCAGGACGCCTTTTATCTCAGCATCCGGCATAAGACGGCGCGCCTTTTGAGTAATATCGCGAAAATATTTTCTCACTTCTGACGGATCCTGCACTCCTATTACTACTCCTCCAAAATCTGATTTATGCAGGATGTCGGGAGAAGAAATTTTGATAACAACGGGGTATCCGATTTCCTCCGCAGCTTTCACAGCCTCTATTTCTGAAGTGGCGAGAATACTCTTTGGAATCCTGAAACCGTAAGTCGAGATTACCTCTTTTACTTCTTCTTCGTTTAACTGTGGATGCCCTGCTTGTCTGAGTTTCTTTATAAGAGATGACACATTCTCCTTTTGTATCTGAATTTCCTCAATTTTTGGCAATGGTTTTTTTTGCCACAAGGTATAGTGGTACATAGCTTCGATAGCTGATACTGCACGTTCAGGAAATACATAATTTGGTATCTTTTTTTGAGCCAGGATCTTAAAAGCGCTTTCGGTTCTTTTACCACCCATAAAGGAAGTTACTATCGTTTTATCGGTACGGTGCGAGATTTCGCCAATCACCTCCGCAGTTTTTTCTATTTCCGTCATGGTTTGAGGTGTAAGAATAACCAGGATCACATCTACATTCGTGTCTTTTACCACTTCCTCAATAACAAATTTGTATCGGTCTGCCTTTGCATCTCCCAGCACATCTATTGGATTATATACATTTGCCATCTCCGGCAAGAAAGAACGAAGGGTTTCAATGGTATTCCTGGAAAATGCTGCCATTTTTATTTTTGAACGCTCCACCGCATCGGCAGTGATAATTCCGGGACCGCCTGCATTGGTGATTAATGCTATGCGCGGCCCTTTTGGCAGATGTTGATAACTAAATATTCTGGCATAATCAAAAAGTTCTTCAATGGTATTTGCCCGTAAGATGCCAGATTGTTTAAATGCCGCATCAAAGGCTCTTTCAGAGCCAGCTAATGTCCCTGTATGCGATGAAGCAGCCTTTGCGCCTGCCGTGGTACCCCCTGATTTTATGATAATCATGGGTTTCTTTTTGGTTGCTTTTTGGGCAGAGGCGATAAATACGGTTCCGTTTTTTACCCCTTCCAGATAACCGAGAATAACTCTCGTATAGGTATCTTCTTCCAGAGCTTTTATAAGGTCGACTTCGTCAATATCGGTCTTATTTCCGATACTGATGAATTTAGAGAACCCAATATACTCGATTATGGACCAATCTAAAATAGAAGTACAAAGCGCTCCTGATTGCGAAAAAAATCCAATATTCCCTTCTGCAGGCATGTCGGCTGCAAAAGAAGCATTCAGGGATGATTGTGTGTTGATTAATCCAAGGCAGTTTGGCCCCAGCATACGTATCGAATGCTGTTTGATCTTTTGGTACAGTTCCCGCTCCTTTGCGGCGCCATCAATGCCGCTTTCTTTAAAGCCGGAACTGATAACGATGATTGAATCGATCCCTTTCTCAATACATTCATCTACCCCGTGTTTTACAAAGGCGGCAGGAATAACAATTACGGCAAGATCAATCGTATCGCGAATGTCCTTAAGGCTGGCATATACCTTAATTCCCAGGATAGTATCCGCTTTAGGATTTATAGGATAGATCGTACCGGTATATCCGTAACTAACCAGATTTTTGAGTAAATCGTGCCCTACTTTACCCTCCTCGCGGGAGGCGCCAATAACGGCTATTGTTTTTGGTGAAAAGAAATGTTCTAGCATAGATGAAAAAGTTATTTTTTATGTTTTTCTCCAGTACCGGTAGTTATATCATGTTCATCTTTCGGTAATAAATCAAATACATTCTTAATAGAACGGGTAATCGGTTTAAAAGGCACAGAATGGATTTCTGGCTTGAAAAAGTTACCCTTGATTTCGACCATAGTCAGTTGCCTCCGTACACCGCCAACTACAAAATCAAACAACTTTCCTACGAGAGGAATTTCCGAAAAAAAGTTTTTATCGAATCCCGCAACAACATTTAAACGGAGATCTCCATTGAAGTTGATATCCCCTCGTCCGTTAAGTTCAACGCTCTCACTGGAGACTTTGCTGCTATCAACATGAATCAAGCTGTTTTTTATCATAAATGTTGCTTGTGCGCTATGGAAAGTTTCTTTTTTGGGTAAACTCAAGCTGAGAAAGTTAAAAACATTAAGGATGATGGGAACGTCTGAGAGAGAACCATCCGTCACGTTTATTTGTCCATGGGCAGAGAAATCTTTGATATCAGTGCTTCTTCCCTTATAGGCAATCCTGCCATAAAGAAGTCCTGACCACAGCTTTTCTGTCTGAATAATATGATGAGCTACTTCTTCTATATTGATTCGTGAAAGAGTCAACTCCCCCTCATAGGAAGGGTTGGTATCCCGGTTAACGAATAGCTGTCCTTCCAGATTTCCACCGTAACATCTGGCGCTTATACGTTCACTTACGAGTCTTTTTTTATTAAGATCCAGCCTTCCTTCTATCCCCCAAACAGGAATTTTATATTTACTGACAGTTATATCACAGTCTTTCAGATTAATCTCTATTGAATAGTCATTGTCCTTTTCATCCTTAAAGCCCTGAAAATGAGCGATGACATCTGCTTTACCCCTCGGGTTGAGAGTTGTCAATAGCTTTTCACCGATTTCTTTATTTGGCAGATTTTTTAAGAAAGTCTTTGTAATAAATACATTCGGCACATGAAGGTTAAATATCTTTCGTTCACTTTTCATGTCATAAACGCCGTTCATTTCAGTAAAAATAGATTGATCGCCACATTGAATAAAACCACTGGTATTCTTGAATAAAATGATATTGTTACATATCTTGAATTGCCCATTCAAATACAATATAGGTAAGGGGAAATCAGCAGGGTTAATTTCCAAACCCTTACAATCAACGACCAGAAAGTTATACCTGTTCTGATGTTCTCCTTCATTATATTGCAAGGTCAGGTCTACTAAACCGTTTGGGCGTATTTTTGACCATATCTGCTTACCGATACCGGAACCAGGGATATTTTCTAAAAATTCCTGATTCACAAACAGATTAGGAATAGTCATCACAAAGGTCTTTTGGGAACCGTGAAGACTAAATTCACCTCTGAACTCAGCTTGAGATGAGTGATCTCCGCTCCTGATATAGCCTACAATTCCCTTGAGATATAACTTTGCAGGATTGATCTCTATATCACCGTGTAAATCATAGATGAGAAAAGGCCAATCTTCATACATAGCCCTGATACCGTTGAGGCCAACATTGATATCGTAATCCATTTTTTTCTGATTATCCTGATTATTAAAACGAGCAATACAGGATACATTGATTTTCCCTACCGGTTTATAGTTATCCCATAGCATTTTACCGATATAGGGGAACCGTGCTAAAACTGTTTCATCCAGTGCAAGATTTTTCGCATGTGCTTCGACATCAAGACTTGGAACTCCGGGATGAAGCCTCATCGTAAACAGATAATTTCCTAATAATTCATCATCGATACTCCCGTTAATATGAATATCTTTAAAAGAGCCTGCATAAGGTGAAAAGGTGATATTGATACCGGACAACTTGATTTCCGGACTGTTTGTCTGTGTATCTTCGTTAATATGGATTTTCAAATCCCTTATCTCGATACCGTGGCGCAATGCGTCTGTGTAAACCGGCATTTCTGCCTTACTAAAGTTTGCTTTAATGACATTCAGAAGAGACCATATATCTGAAGGTTTCTCGATGGTTAGTTCTGGCGCAATAATAATAGCATTGCTAATATTGATCCGGCCTTTCATAAGGCTTTGAGGGTCGTGCTTTAAAACGATTTTAGGAATTCTGACAGATTTGCCTTGTACATCTGCGGATGTACCGGTGAAAGAAAAATTATCAATGATAATTCCTTCCAGGAAATCCATGTGAGCATGATCAATCTTTGCCTCGCCAAAATCCCTTACCATTCTTAGCAACCGATTCTTTATTGCCTCATCTGACGTTGTCCTTTTGATACCTATATATCCTAGTGCGATTCCTCCTGTGATAAAACCAATAATGATTAAGATAATAATTAAATTTCTTTTCATTAAATTCCATTTTCAGCTATTTTAGGTAGTATAAGATAATTAAGGTTACTGATATTCATGATTTATTTCAAGTTTAAATTTTTAAAAGAGTTAAAATACGTATGATATAAAAAATCCTTGCCCTGTACGGAAAGTTGCCCTATAATCATCGGGTATTTATTTCGGTAAATCCCGTAAGTTTTTAGCGTAGGAGATCGGAAGCGTTTTTGCAATACACCTGTTAGCAAGATCAAAGTCTTGGATTATAGTTCTGGTTCTATTTTCGAGGATAAAAGATTGAACAGAAAAACACTAGAAAAAGAGTATCCAAACTATAAGAAGCACATTAAAAACACCTTTGAGGCAAAGCAGCAGCACGTCTTCACATGGTGGGATGAAATATCATCCGGGGAAAAAGAACTTCTCCTGGCACAGGTCGCCTCAATAGATTTTCAGCTCATAGAGAAACTC
>NZ_SZPP01000080.1:0-9276 GCF_030263775.1 Candidatus Jettenia sp. AMX1 | reverse complement strand
CACGGGTACTGACATATTCCATATGCATCATATATACCTTGATAAAAAGATAAATTCAAAGAAAAAGTCGTTGGGTTTTGTCTTTTAAAACCCAACCTAATTTATCTACTTTCTGATCATATCTAAATCTCCTTTAAACTACGGAAAATCTTCGAATCATCCTATTATAATATCGCTCGTTAAGGCAAACGATAAAAGCATCCTCTGCAAAAACAACCTTTTGGGCAAGGCGTTCATGCTCAGACAATTAAAGTATTCATTCCATTATTGATTATCATCGGTCGTTCTTGAGGCAACAGATTGCTTATAAAAATATCCTCGTACTGATCGTGTAATACCTAAAACGGTAATCTAATTTTCAGGAATGCCATACTATTTAATTATTGACTTTGTTTTCAAAATAGTTAAGATGTGACCATGTCATGAGCGAAACGACAGACCACCCGGCACTGATAGTTTTATAGCTCATCCCAAATAAATTTGGAATTCCACTTCTTAATAACAAACAACATCTATGGAAAAATTAATAGAATTAATTCATGGAATAAATACTTTCGTCTGGGGTCTTCCGATGGTAGTTGCCATTGTTGGAATAGGACTCTTTTTAACCGTTTTGAGCCGTTTTATTCAGATACGAAAATTTATGCGGATGTGGCGTGAAACGTTTATAAGGACGTTCCGCAAGGAATCGTCAGGCGAAGGTGATATTAGCCCGTTTCAGGCATTAAACGTTGCACTGGGAGGAACGGTAGGGGTTGGAAACATTGCAGGAGTGGCCACAGCAATTGCAGCAGGCGGACCGGGCGCAATCTTCTGGATGTGGATCTCCGGAATTGTAGGAATGGGAACCAAATTCTTTGAAGTAGCCCTCGGTATTCATTACAGAACAAGGGAACCGGGCGGGCCAATGGTCGGCGGTCCTATGATGTACATCAGCCGGGGTATGGGCTCCCGATGGAGATGGCTCGCTTTTGCTTTTGCATTATTTGGCGCACTGGCAGCTTTTGGGATAGGGAATATGGTCCAGGCAAATTCTGTAGCAGAAGGATTACAATACTTCAATATCCCTTCCTGGATAACCGGCATTGGATTACTGATTTTCGTAGGGTTGGTAACTATTGGAGGTATAAAGAGAATTGCACACGTGGCAATGTTCTGTGTGCCGGTTATGTGTGTTCTGTATATGCTCGGCGCCGCCGCAATTATTATCTGGAAAATAAACTATATCCCTTCAGTGCTGACTATGATTATCCACGATGCATTTCATCCGAGAGCTGCAATCGGAGGTTTTGCCGGTGCAACGATCATGCAGGCGATTCGCTATGGAATATCACGGGGAACTTTTAGTAATGAAGCAGGGCTTGGCAGCGCCCCGATTGCACACGCAACCGCCAAAACCGATCATCCGGTTCGTCAGGCATTCTGGGGCATGATGGAGGTGTTTGTCGATACCGTTATTATGTGCTCAGCAACGGCGCTGGTAATTATTCTCACGGGCGCATGGTCGTCCGGTGAAACCGGAGCATCGCTTACGATTCATGGTTTTTCATCACTCTTCGGGCTAAAATTTGGATCTGCTCTGGTTGCGTTTTGTATGGTGCTTACGGCCTATGATACAAACATTGCCTGGTGTTTCTATGGGGAGACTTGTGCTGCTTATCTCTTAGGACATGGACGTATTGTCAGATACGCATACCGGTTCTTATGGCTGCCGTTTGTATTGATTGGGGCATTGTTGAAGCTCGATGCAGTATGGGGTATAGCCGACATCCTGAACGGATTGATGGCAGTACCAAATCTTATTGCACTGATTGTCCTTGCACCGTTAGTGGTAAAACTTATCCATAATTTCGAAAATAGCCTTCCCGTTAGCAGAACCTTTCCATTACAGAAGACTCCCGGCAGGGATTAATCATGTACAGCAATCTGTCATTTATACGTTAATTTACTTGACTTTACAAGGTATATGCAGATATTTATAGAAGATGTATAATCCCTTATGAGATTTTTGAAATAAACTGATTCTTACTGGACAAGAAACGGGTAACAATGGAAGCCCTTCTGAAAGAACTAACCGCCGAATTGCCGGACACGACGCAAATAGCTCGCATAGCCATCCGGCTGGCGGCTGCTGCAATATTGGGTGCAGTAATAGGAATCCAGCGTGAGAGTGCGGGCAAGGCGGCAGGATTACGAACGCATATGCTGGTCGCTCTGGGAGCGTCCCTCTTCGTGCTTATTTCCTTAGAGTTCGGGATGTCTTCGAGTGATTTGTCACGCGTAATTCAAGGGCTTGCCACCGGCATCGGTTTTATTGGAGGGGGAGCTATACTCAAGCTGACCAAGGAACGTGAGATTACAGGGTTAACAACAGCGGCTGGTATCTGGTTGACAGCGGCAGTCGGCGTAGCTGTAGGGGTGGGCCGCTGGTGGTTGGCGGCGTTGAGTGTCGTTCTGACATGGATCATTCTCACGGCTATCGGCAAAATTGAATTTCGGAACGAGAAAAGATAATCGACAAAAACCATAGATATGAGTAAATTACTGGTTTAAGTCCCGAATACCGGATGAAGTCGAATCGTATTAGCATAAAATTTTGGAGGCAATCATGAAACAAAGAGAGATCTTTATTACAAAATTCGACAAGGACCGACTTGACGAACTCATCGAGGTTGCTGAAACCTTCGGGGGTCACAGCAGACAGGATTTACAGGATTTGCAGAAAGAGCTGGAACGCGCCAGGGTTATATCTTCCAAAGAGGTGCCATCCAACGTAGTTACCATGAATTCAAGGGTTCTCCTTCACGACACCGATACATCCGAAGAAATGACTTATACTCTGGTCTTTCCAAAAGATGCGGATATTGAATCCGGATCAATCTCGGTCCTTGCCCCCATTGGAACGGCAATCCTGGGCTACAAAGAAGGAGATAGTATCGAATGGAAGGTTCCGTCCGGGCGGAGAAGCATTTCCATAAAGAAAATACTTTACCAGCCAGAAGCAGCAGGAGATTTCCACTTGTAGTGCTGATAAAGCCCTCTACCTGGCCACTATTTCGCTGTAATTCATGACGGGCTGCAATCCATGGTGGCAGGAGACTTCGTTGCTAGACCGCTCAGGGAGAAGATACCATGAACAATAATAGATTTGAGATGTTCAAATATACAGATGATCAATTGTTCTTACCGAACGGCACGAACAGAGTAATTGATGTTGCCATCGTTATAGGCGTAGTCACAATAACCTGAATCAAACCTGACGACCCAGACCATCGAGTCTTTTCTAAAATCAGATGTCCAAATTCTCGCCTGATACGGATCAAACACCTGGTCAATATGTAAATCACCATTCTTGTGTGTTGGTTCCATCAAAGACATAGCTTCTTCCAGGGTTGGTAAACGCCAGTCATTATAGCCGGAAAATTGCTCAGAGTTCAGTTTGGAAACATAGTCCTTTGCTTTTTCATAATTCATATCATCCTGTGAACCTGACTGTTGCCACATTAAACCACTCGCATGGTCATAAACAACCGTTCCTTTATTTTGCACTTCAAACTTATGAGAAAGGCCGGGGACGGAAGGATTCCTGCGAGCATCGAAGAGATCCGTATCTTTCAGCATGATTTGTACTGTTTCAGGTGATAATCCCTTTTCCGGCTTGTTGCGGAATATTGTTCTCACAATCGCTGAGTTTTCAGGATTTGCGGTTCTCTTTAGACGGGAAACGGTAACTTCTTTATTTCCTGTTGTTATTACAAACAAACCAATTATTATAGGGATAGGAATGCCCAGGAGCAAATACAGCAACCTGTTCCTCTTTCTGTTTGTTGAACCGTGTTGAGGTTTTTCCTGATTTGGGATATCTTGTTTATACTCTTTCTTCATGTTGGAAAATCCGTAAAAATCTGTGCGAATCGGCGCCCAGTGTATTTTTTAACTTTCTCAAATACAGACTTATTACGAAAGACCGAGTTTCGGACTTTTTCGGATGCGTATTTCTGTCCCCTTTCTGATCTCATCTTCCGGAATTGAAACCATTTCTCCTCGCGGGAGTTCGAATTTTTCAGCTTCTTTGTGCAGCCAAGAAAGGAATTCACGCCTGGAACTTCTACAAACCATTTGTCTTGTCTTTCCTTTTTCGACAAGACAGTCACCCACGAGCCTTCCCATATTTTCCTTTTTCAGATCAGGTTTTTCTTTTTTCATTAATAGATAGGAGAATGTGACCGTACGGTTTTTCATGGGAAGATATTCTTCCATTTCAAGCCACCACGGAGGTGCATCAAACAAAACCCGGTCGTGGCACCAGTCTTTTTTTGATTCTATAAGAAGCGGACATGTATTGCTGTGTACGCATGGTGCATAGGGATAATATCCGTCTTTAATAAGGCGTTCTCTGAGATTCATCAGCCGGCGTCCATCATCTTGAGTTGACGGTTCTGCAAACACCAGGCTCTTTACCTCATAAATCCAGGGAGGCAGTTGTGGCAGTTCTGTCAGTATGTAAGAGAAAACAGCCACATCAATCGATGCTGTTTTTTCAAATCTTACATTCCATGTAAGTGGCCGTGTAATTCCAAAATGATGAGCCAGATTCCTGGCAACTGATTGAGCTTCAAGAGAAGGTTCAATACATAGTCCTTTGTTGAAATATCGGTTCTGACAGGTAAAGGGGCCAAGTCCGCTGCCAAATTCTAAATAAGATTTGAGATTATTCCAAAACCCAACTTCCTCACCCCTGTCTAATATGGCCTGTGCCCGAATCCAGTTAAGGGGGAAGTAATAGGCCAACTGTGCAGCCTGAGCCCAATGCTCCTTCCATGGGGTTTCTCCATAGGGATGTCTGATATAAAAATCAGATTGGTGAAGAATCGTCTGAGCAAGAGATTTTGGGGTTGCTAGTGAAAAACCAATCTTATCTAACTGTTGCTCAATGAACCAGGAAAGATGATCAGGAAGCCGGTAACGCCGGATTTTGATTTCTTCTGTTGTATTGTGAGACATAAAACGTGATAAAATGCGGGCAATTCATTTTTCAGTATCAACTCAGGTAATACTTTTCACTACAAAGGGCGCTGAGAACACAGAGAAAGAGATTATAACGGAAAAAATCCGTATAATTATTTATACTCAAAGAACCTCCGAGATTCCAGTGTTTTCTGCGATGAGTTATTATCAAATCATTTTTACGCTTCTCTTCTTTCGTATTCAATGGAGCTAAGAAGAATTGAATAGTTCTATTGACATTAAAATAGCTTGCAATCTACTGCCTTTTTGCTACAGTATTTCTCTCATGGGAAGATATTTAATACTATTAAGTTTTCTTTCTCAAACAGTATTTTGTAAATTGGAGTTTGTTTTTTTAATTTTATAGAGGAATCGTTATGCGGAAAAAATATCTATCAGCATCGTTTCTTATGATATCAATGATAATTCTAACGGGTTGCGCGCAACTTAAGCCTCTTAAGAAACCTATCGAACCCCTTGAGACTTTTGTTCCTCAAAATCTAGATTCAGAATCTCAAGATGTGAAGTATGTGCCAAAGATTAAAAGTTTTGTAATTATTTTGGATGCGTCAGCATCTATGGAAGAAGAATTTACCGGTACTGTTAATAAAGGGCATTCCAAATTTGCTGTGGCGAAAGATATTTTAGCGAGAATGAATAATACCCTGCCTGAAATCGATATAAATAGTGCTCTTGTAACATTTGGACATGGATTTTTAAAGCCATTAGACAAAACATTTGTTGTTTATGAACTCACGAAGCACTCACGGGGGCTTTTAGAAGATGCGTTAAACGGGGCAACGGTTCCCCAGGGCAGCAGTCCGGCTGGTAATGCTATAAAAGATGCAAAGAATCTATTACTGACGTCAGGTGGCCAAAATGCAGTAATTCTTGTCAGTGACGGTGAACAGTTAATCGGAAGTCCCATGGCGAAGGCACAGGATTTAAAAGAAATGTACGGAGATAGGGTATGCCTTTACACCATTTTCGTGGGAAATACTGCTGAAGGAGAAAGAGAGCTCGGAGACCTTGCACAAGAAGTAACATGTGGTTTTTCGGTAACTGCCGATGAAATTGCATCCAGTGATGACATGGCGGACTTTGTAAAAAAGGTATTTTTGACAGCTACGCAAAAACAAGATATTGATAGTGATGGTGATGGTGTTTACGACAAAGACGATGAATGCCCGGATACACCTCAAGGGGCAATTGTTGATTCTAGAGGATGCTGGGTGGTAAAAGGAATCACGTTTGAATATAAGAAATGGGATATTAAAGAAGAGTTTAATTCAAATCTCAGCAACATTGTCGATATTTTACAAAAAAATCCGAATATGTACATAAGAATAGAGGGACATACGGACAATATCGGTTCAATGGAATATAATATAGACCTCTCCCAAAAAAGAGCCCAGGCGGTAAAGAACTATTTAGTCGATAAAGGTATCAATGAATCACGTGTCTCTATCGCGGGTTTTGGATTTAAAAAGCCTATTGCCCCTAATGACACAGAAGAAGGCCGTGCGCTGAACAGAAGGGCTGAAATTGTTCCCATAAAGTAAAGTCCCGGAGTCATATCTTTACAGGTGTCTGAGAATGAAGTAAATGCAACCGTACATCGTACATATCATAGTATTTTATTGTTTATCGAAGGATAATTTCTTATCGGTTGATGAGAGCACCGGGACTCTATTGCTATGCGATCAGGTTGTGGATGAGATGGTGGGGTGCTTGCTTTTGAGCGTTTATTTTCCAATTCTCTTGCCTCACTTTTTTATGTTAAATGAGGGTACTCTGCATGCCAGCCTTCTTCCTGCGTCAATCGGTACGTCCTCCGTCCAGCGTCCGGTCGAGGTTGAATGCGGCGCTGATAAGGGCCAGGTGGGTGAACGCTTGCGGAAAGTTTCCCAACGCTTCACCGCTAGGGCCTGTTTGCTCCGCATAGAGTCCCAGGTGATTGGCGTAGCCGAGCATCTCTTCGAACAAGAGTCGTGCCTCCTCCAGCCGTCTTGAGTCGGTGCGCCCGGCGCGGGTCAGCGCCTCAACGAGCCAAAAGCTGCACATGTTAAATGTCCCTTCGGTTCCCGGCAGCCCATCTGGAGCCTCACGTGGGTCGTATCGGTAAACTAGTCCGCCGGCAGCCAGTCCACCTTGCGCTATCGGTTTGCGGATTGCGTCCACGGTCGCAAGCATCCGCGGGTCGTTGGGGGCAATGAAGAATACCAGTGGCATCAGCAGATTCGAGGCGTCCAGGGCGGGAGAGTCGTATGCCTGGACGAAGGCCCGGCGTTGTAGGTCCCATCCTTTTTGCATTACATCCTCGTATATCTCGTCCCGTACACGCAGCCACCGTGCCCGGTCTGCCGGGAACGACCGTTTATCGGCCAGACGCAGACCGCGGTCCAGGGCTACCCAGCACATAAGTCGTGAGAAAACGAAGTGCCTCTGTCCGCCGCGCACTTCCCAAATCCCCTCATCCGTACGCGCCCAGTTGTTACAGACCCAGTCTACCAGCCGGCGCATATTCTTCCATGCATCATAGCCAGCGGGCGTGCCATATTTATTAAACAAGTAGGCAGAGTCCATCAGTTCACCGTAAATATCGAGCTGGAGTTGATCGTAAGCGCCGTTGCCGATCCGCACAGGCCGAGAACATCGGTAGCCCTCCAGGTGTGGAAGTTCCTGTTCGATCAACTCGGCCTGGCCATCGATGCCATACATGAGTTGGAGAGGGCCATTACAGGCGGATTTGTCTTCCTGTAAGCGCGCCACCAGCCAGTCCATAAACCGGGCAGCTTCTTCGGTAAAGCCAATCCGCATCAACGCATAGAGGGTGAAGGATGCGTCCCGAAGCCAGGTATAGCGGTAGTCCCAATTCCTCACCCCGCCAATGTTTTCGGGAAGGCTCGTGGTTGGGGCAGCTATGAGGGCCCCTGTTGGCTCGTATGTCAACAACTTGAGTGCCAGCGCCGAGCGCTGCACCATTTCACGCCAGCGGCCCTGATAAGTGCAGTGCGACAGCCATCGTTGCCAGTATGCTACAGTTTCCCGGAACCACTCCTCTGCCTCTCCGGTATCGGGGCAGTAGCCAGCATCGCGACCCTGGTCGAGCCGGCGTAGAACAAAGGTTGCGCTCTGTCCTTCGCTCAGGATAAAATCGGAAAGCACGCCGTCTCCGTCACGCCGCAGCAGGACTGAGGCTGCTAGTCCGAGGCTCAGTCCTGGTCCGTCAAAGCGGGCGCCTTGCCAGGCGACTAATGTCTCGTGCCGGGCACGGGCATAGTCAAAGGCAGGCCGGCACTCCAGATGGAACGGCATGCGGCCATGCACCACCCGGACCCGTCGGACGAGTTGGTCATCCGGGGCGCCACCGGCCCCGCCTACGGGCATGTAGTCCTCGATCTCGCCAATCCCGTCGGGGTGCAGAAACCGCGTAATGAGAATGTTGGTGTTCGGCCAGTAGTGTTGTTTGTGCCGTAGACCTTCTCCCTTCGGGGTGATGCGGAACCGGCCTCCCTTCTGATCATCCAGGATAGCGGCGAAGACGCTGGCCGAGTCGAAGCGGGGCAGGCATAGCCAGTCGATGGATCCATTCATTCCCACCAGCGCTGCAGTTCTCAGGTTGCCGATCAACCCATAATTTTCAATCGGTTGATATGCCATAATTGAGATCCTCCTCTTTTTTAAATTTTTTTAATTCTTTACGATATCTGTTGCTATTATAGAGACTTCTCCATTTTCTTTCACGGTAAATTTTTGGCAATAAAAAGAGCTTATGGCAAAACCTTTGCGTCAAAATTTTTGCGTGGTATACTCATTACTACTAAAGAAAATGTACAATATGATCAGGTACTTATAAGCCAGGTAGAGTAGGCAACGCCTACCAAAAATAGAGCAATAGCGTGATAAACATTTATCAGAGGCTTCTGTTTCCCTTGATAAAATATCTAACTTCTGCTACATTGTTGTAAATTCCGGATGCAAGAAAACGATGATGCATAGGAAATTCAAAGTTTTTCATGATACCGTTAACCCATCCCTACCCTAATTGTAGAGAAGCAAGATTTTGCGTCTCTCCAGGGGAATGAACCCCATATGCATCAAGCTAAAGTGTGGAAACGGTGAAGCATAACAAACCACTCATAATCCCCCTTAGTCCCCCTTTAGAAACTTATCCTTACCCACAAGTATACAAGAGAGAGAGGAGAAAAGAGGGGGATGAGTGTATGTCATTGAGAAATGGATAGAATAGCGAGAATAAATTCCCAA